>NZ_FPLG01000152.1:0-69463 GCF_900120065.1 Moritella viscosa | reverse complement strand
CTATATAAGAGTAAGAGGTCAAAAAGTCGATATAGACAAGGCAAGAAATACAGTACGTGACTTCTCTAAAAAAACAATTCAGTTTATTAATAATAAATATACTAACAACAGTAATAAATTTGGTTGTTTAAATGAAGAAGGCGAGTGTTATGAAACGGCTGGTGATAATGGACTTTTCTTAAATCATATTTACACATCTTACGCTCCTGAAGAAGCATATAAGCTCAAAAAAAAATACAATAATGACGAAAGTAAGATTAAAGATTATATGTTGCAAAAAGCAAAAGAAGAATATGTAGATTATATTAATCGTTCTAAAAATATCATGAAAATTAAAGGACCAAAAACAAAACCTTCTGATATAGAAATGCTCTTTAATTTCCATATGCATGATAATTATATTCACATTCACTGTATCAGCCATAGTTTCGACCCAGTATCGAAATTATTCATCAACCCGCCTAGCCCAAATAAAGTTGTGCAAGAAATCGCTATTGAATTTGAAAAGAAAAATGCTGATATTTTGTTGCAAGGTGTAGCCGCAGGTTATGACAAGTCAGAGGGTTTAAAATCAAGAATGAGTTTAATTGAAGAAATAAAACTCGATGGAACTACTGATGAGCAAGCTATAGACAAATTAGAAGAGCTTAAAGACAACATTGAAGCACTTGTACTAGATAATCGTTATAACTGTTCTGAGACAGTTTCAGAGCTTAAAAAACAAGGTGTCGAGCTTTACTATACCGCAGGAGATAAAGTAAAAATCAAAGCGTTTGGTAAAGATATTGAACTGACACAAGATAGTTTTGGTGATGATAAATTTTCAAGAAAGTTAACGACTTTTGCCAAAGCAGGTAATCTCGAAGAAAGACTTCCTTTTAAAGTAAATGAACTTGAAACAGTTTTAGCTAAAAATCTTGCAATGGTCAAAACCGAACTAGATAAGGAGTTAAAAAAACTCCCAGCAAATAATCATAGCGAAGCGAAAAAAAGAGCGTTTTTACAATTTACAGAAATATGTAGAAAATCAGGCGTAATGGTCGATATGAATAAGCAAAAACATCTTTCATATCACAAAATATCACTGAATAAACGAGCTAATGAAAACAATGTATCTTCTCACAAATACAATTCTTCAAAGCTTCAAGATAGTACGTTAAAAGGTAAGCATCTTTATAGCTACTTTGATTTAGATGAACAAGCTATTTTAGATCATCAAACAAACTTACTACGCAGAATGCCAAAAACGATTAAATACAGAGATAGAGTGTTTTTAAATCTTGATTTATCTGATGTGAATTTACTTGAAGATGAAAGCTACTTTTTAAAGAGTATAGATAAACTATTAAAAGACATTACAGGAATTCCCAACGACAAAGGACTTACTTATTATAATAAAAAAGGCGAAGCTCTAATTGATTTTAAAGATCTAGGAAATGGTCAATCTGAAATAACTATTAGTAATTTAAGACCTAAACAATCAGCAATACTTTTAAAAGCAATGCTTCTTGAAGAAGTTAGATCTATGAAAGAGGGTGAAGTAATGACAATTACTCCAAGCACTGACAAACAGAGCTTCGATGATTTGAGACACTTGCATATTCAACTTCTATTTTCACCTGACAAAAACAGTCATAAAATTGCAGTCGATTATCCTGATATGAAATCAGATCCAGAATTAAACAAGCTTATTGAAATAGAACTTAAGAGCAAAATAAAACGTTTTAGCAGTACATTTAAAACGTATGGTAAAGAGCCTAAAAAGAAGTTTAACTTCACTAAAGCCTATGGAATTGAACTACTCGACAATCCAAAATTAAAAGGGCTGGATAGTCTCGTAGCTGATAATTTAAATAAACAAATAGTAGAACTTGTTGCTAAAAAAGACGTAAAAGAAGTCCTATTTAACAACAAAGTTCCTGTAATATTTTTAGATAAAAACAAGGAGAAGATAATAGATGTCTGTGATGAAATGAACTTAACAGCAGAGCAAAAGAAGAAAGTAATTAACTACCTTGAAAAGAATACCACACAGGAAAAAGAGCTTACTAATACCAATAAAAGAAAAGTTAAATTTGGTGTTTAGTAGAAGTAGGTTTTATCAATTATTTGATTTATAAGAGAACTATGATAAATAAATACTAACAGACTAAAAAGGAATTTATATCCAAGAAGGAGAAAATAATGTTTAAAGAAGAACCAGAGAAAACTTGTCATTGGTGCGATGGAGAGTTAGATGAAAATGATAAATGCACACATAGAAGTTGTATTAACGCACCAGACCCACATGATGATCCAAACTTTTACCCATATTAAGAAATAAAAAATGTTAGACGTTCAAGAGTTTCAATTCAATAAATGCTTCGAAAAAAAGAACCTCATTTGAGGTTCTTTTTCATTGTCTGAAATAGTGTTTATATATTCGAAATTATAAAAAACTACTCTGATATTCATAAAAACTTAATCCTGTTTCTAATACATCATTAATTATTTTACTACTATATTCAGGTTCATAAATTTCAAAACAAAACCCTTCAATTTCTGGTTTTAATTCGTGATTGTAACCAAACTCAATATTTTTAGAAACCATTACAGCTACTTCATTCAGCGCTTGAACGACAGGATCATTATCAGTTAAATGCTCTTGATAAATACGTTCATTAAAAAGCTTTTCAATGATCAACGGCTCTAAACCTTCAAGTTTTATTTCAGATAAAACATTGTTGTTAACTTTAAGATATTGATTCATATCTAAAGCACAATTGTTCTTTTCAAGATTATAAATGTTGAGTAGTGATTTAAGTAACTCAGTCTTATAAAGCTTATCTACAGCTATCGCTCTAAACGCTTCTAGCGACTCTGTAATTAAGAAAAAATCATCTTGGCTATGTTCTATCTTTTCACCAATTACACGCTCAAAATCACGCTTGTTTGTTAATATTCTATATATTCTCATAAGTCCACCTTTAAGCTGCTTGATCTAGGTTCATCATATAAACACCTTGAGCTTTTACTGCATCAGAACGGTCTTTATTGAGCATAAATACACAAGTTGGAATACTTGTTTCAGCAAATATTTTAGGTGGTAAACCAACCACAGCATCTAATATTTTTTGGAATCTCATTGATTTTCTAAACTTCCGTGTAGAATCCTTAAATTGTACACCTCTAGGCAAAACTAAAAACGCTTTACCATCGTCAGTAAGTAGATCAATCGCTGATAGAATAAAAGCATATTCACAATCACCTTTGTTCGGAATACCATCTTTAAAACGACTTTGTGAACTGTTATTTTTAGCATATTCAAAACCATAATCTTTAAGTCCAAACGGAGGGTTTAACATCAAGTTATTTTTCTTTGCTTTACTCATTGATTCAAAGTTTTGAAAAGACTCTTCTGATTGGTAAATCACTTTCAAAGGTTCTTCCCAGTCAGAAATAACGTTGTTTTGGGTAACTAACAGATCAAGTTTAAACACCGTAGAGCAGTGTAATAACCAATTTAGGTAAATCTGGATAGTTGAGACTTTACTCATTTCATTATCTAAATCATTCAAGTGAATCTTAACCTCAATTCCAAAACTAGAAGGACAGATTCTATTTTCAGCAATGAACATGTCTTGATAAGTTTTGTGTAAAGTTACTAGCCCCATAATTCCAGTGCCACAGCTAAAATCTAACATTTCAGGATTCATTCTTTTATCGGGTTGGCTCATTCTATTTAAACATTGAGCTAGTTCAAACGGAGTCATATATTGACCACGTTTCGCATCAAAACGTCCAATTTCGACACATACATCAGCTAGAATATCGTAGAATGGATATTTAGAAACAAGCTCAAAATACGTTGAATACTTCATTCTCTCTATATTATCTGATTTAATCATTTGATATAAATCTTCTACAAAATCAGAAAATGCTATTTGAAGATGAACACCTTTTTTATCTGCATCTTTTTGTAATTCAGTTAATAAATCTTTAATCATAATATTCTCCTTTTTTATGCTGCGTTAGTGTTAAGTGGCAATTCTTTAAATCGATCAGTAATTTCTAATAAAGTCATTAAGCTATTTTTATGCTCTTGATGTTCAAAATACCCTTTAACATACGGATCAGAAATCATGTGTGGGTTAGGGAAAAACACGAGATTTTCAGGTTTGTTATAATCGGTAAGTGTGTTCCCACAATACGCAGTTAAACTTACTATCTTCGCCTTTTTATTTTTCTTCTTTTTGTTGTGAATTGCTAGATTGAATCGAATCTGTATAACTGCAATTTTTACCATCGCTTCATCAATATCATTAATCACAACATTGATTATTTTAGCTTTGCTATTAATAGCCACGTTTAATAGTTCAAGAATTAATGAACCAGTTCCGCAACCACAATCATCACTAATATCTAATTCTTTTTTATGACTCATCTTTTCAACTAAATATCTACCTTGAATCTTCCCTTGTAATGAAGAAATATCGGGCGGAGACATACATTGACCAAGCATTTTTTTATCGAAACTAAAAACATCAAGCATGACTTCACCAAGAACATCAGAAAAAGGATTTTTAGTTATTAGTCCTTCTAGTAATTCTGTAAATTTAAAATGCTCTTTTTCAAGATAACTAAAATCTCGATGATAAGTAGAAGTGCAAGTTAATTGATAAGTCATAGAAATAAATGTATTGAACATAACTTCTGGTTTTACTCGTTGTTTTTTACTCGTTTCAATAATATGTTTAATTAGTTTTTTCATGTTTTTTCTCTCTATTAAGTTATGTAACGTCCTGTCACGGTTAAGTCTTCCGCTTCTTTTAATCATTTATGCTGCTTGTAGCTGTAAGCGCTTTTGAGCAATCTTGAAATACTCTTCATCAATCTCAACGGCTACGCCTTTTCGATTAAGATTTTTAGCTGCTATCATCGCACTTCCTGTTCCTAAAAAAGGTTCAAAAACAACATCACCTTCATTTGAACTATTCCTTATTAATATCTCTAATAGTTCAACTGGTTTTTCCGTTGGGTGGGTTTTAGACCCGATGATGTTATTCACTTCAAGAACATTTTTTGTCCCCATATCTGCAATGTTTTTTGCTTTACCCTTACGGCACATAACAATGAACTCACAGTTTTTCATGTAGTATTTGTTGGGAGTAACATTATTCTTTTTCCAAACCAGAACATTTTGAAGCTTGAAACCTGCTTTAATAGCTTCTGTCATAAGCTCGTTTAAGTTCCGATCATTGACCATGAAATATGCGTGAGTTTGATTTTTCAAAACTCTAAAAACTTCTGGAATCCAATCAGAAAACTTAATTGAATTATGCTTAAATAAAGAACCTGTTCTGATAAAATCCACATTGGATTTCTTAATCCATTTTGATTTCAAATCATTAGCTGCAACACCTCTGTTAAGCATTCCAGAAGGGTTTTTGGAAGTATCACCATTTACTTTACAGCCACCTGTAGCTATCTTGTAAGGTGGATCAGTAACTACTAAATCAATGCTTTCATCTTCCATTTTTTTCATAATTTTAAGAACATCATCGTTGTGAATATTGATACTTTCATCAATAACAAAACCATCTGTTTTTACCTGTTTAGGTTTTACTACACCTTTATCTATAAAAATATTATCTAAAAAATAATGAGGTTGAAGACCTTCAACATTAAAAATCAGAATCTCCGTTGGGATCGCTACACCATCAAAAATATTTAAAGGCAAGGTAATTGTTGATGTAATCTGACCGTAGATATCTCGCATTTTTCTAAAGCGTTTACTTTTAATATCTTGATTATTTCGAAGCGCACTAGGAGTGATAATTATTGTTGGTACTCCATAGCCACACAGTTCAAAAACCTTATCTAAAAACACTTCTGGATAAAGCTTTTTTGACGGATGCCCGTTGAAAGGTGGATTTACAATTACTAAATCAATATCACCTAAAGACTGATCAAACTTTTCAAAATCACCTTGATAAAGTTCATCAGCTTGAACGCCATACTTACTTACATCTTCAATATCATTCCCAATGACATAAGCACCATCAGATTTAAGCTGTTTTGTCAGTGCGCCCTGACCAATGGCAGGATCAAATACTTTCAAAGAATCCCCTGATTTTTGTATATGCGGAATGATCATTCTATGTAAAAACTCTGTAATACATTCAGGCGTGTAAACCGTACTATTTTTCTTATTTGCGTGATTTTTATTGATGTGTTTCATATGTTTTTTCCTCTTATTGTTAAATTTTGGCCGCAAAAATCCCCAGACCCTTTTTTTAATCTGAAATTAGTTGCGTTGGTTTTTGGTTAAATGGTGTCTAAAAAGTACGTTGGTTTAATATTATCGACATTAAAAACAAGTATTTCGCAGTGAATGAGTGTGCCGAATGAATCTTTCGGTAAACAAATAACAGAAGAAATTGGATTGTATATTTCTACAAATTTTCTGTATCTTTTTGAAGACTTTGAGCAGTTAAATCTCAAACCTTGGGGAGTAATTATTATCGTTGGTGTGTTATATCCACACGATTCAAATATCTTATCTAGAAACACTTCAGGATATAGAAGTTTATTACCGCAGCCAGAGAAAGGAGGGTTTACAATGGCTAGATCAATATCTTCAAACTTCTTATCAAAAGTTCTCATATCTAGGTTGTATAATTCATCAGCTTGAACGTTATGCATACTTACATCTTGAATATCGTTTCCGATAACATAAGCGCCATTAGCTTTAAGCTTATTGGTTAAATTGCCTTTTCCAATAGCAGGATTGAAGATCTTTAGTTTATCTTTTGATTTTTTTACATGTGGAAGGATTTTTTGATGTAGAAAATCAACAATGAAATCTGGTGTACAGATAATATCGTTAGTATTTGTGGTTTTTTGTGTAGGTTTTATATTGTGCTTTTTCATAACTTTTCTCCAAATTAACATACCATTTGACGAAAAATCAGCTACAGAAAAACAAGTTTAGAACAGAGATTTATACATAAAAACATAGTCCTATTGATAGTTAAATATCAATAGATGGATCAACCCCAAAATATAATTAACAATATTATAATAATGGTCTAATCAGTAATGTATTTCGTATTATTTTTAACTATCTCTAATTCAATTCCTCATTTATTGAAACTAATAATCATCGTGTTTGACAAACGATTTAACGTTTGTCTGGTAGTCAAAATGCAAAAAGCTATAAAGCATTGAGGCATTTAACTTTACTGTTTTTACAACATTCCTTGTTACACAGTATTTAACTTTCCAAACTGTCTTTTCGATTTACAACATTCACTGTTTACGAATGATATTACTGGCTCACATCAATGAGCGTTACATTAGCTTACCACTCAAAGGCGGTGTTGGTCAATGATTATTTTTTTGTTTTGAAATTCAAAAAATAAAATACCTCCCCAGAAACACTATATTGTGTTTTTTGTATCTGATTATTCCTACTTAGGATTAGCAGCATTGTAGTTCATTGCTGTATGCACTTTGCAAAGTTTCTCATTACCTTCGCTTAAAGAGATAGAGTTATTGTTAACTAGAGATAAATGATTTTGTGAACCATTTGTATAAGGGTTATTCGGATAGCCAGTGAAACACTGTAACGAGTAATCTACTCTAGAGCCGTAGGGATTGTATCTACTGATTGGGTATTTGAAAGCTTTGTACTTGTAGTAAACACCTGAATCAGTTTTAAACCATTTTGATTCTGTAACCGAAATTGGATTTGCTAGTGTTACTTGTGTAGACATAATTAATGTCAATATTAGTAATAATTTCATCATCCTTTTTTCCTTTTAATTTTTTGTTTAACGATTTTAAGATTCTTAATTTTTTTATGTATTAAGCGATCCGCTTTCTTACTTATATAATTCACTTTTCCCTGTGTATTTTTATAATTAGAATTAGATACTTTAAATACAGCTATCGTTTTCGCTATTGCGTGATGATGATCTTTGTTTTTTGATTCAGAAACTCTTATAGATTTTTCTAAATCATGCATTTCTTCTAAAGTCATTACATTTTCATCAATAATGCTAATAGCTATTTCCTTAAGATGCTTTTCTAAATTTTCAATTGCCATTTGTTTTCCTCCCGTAGTCATAGAAGAACATGCATTTGTTTTTTTGCAAATCTGCTAGTGCTTTTGAAATTATTTTTGATGACTTCAATAGGGGAATAATGCTTAAGAACAGGTAAAAAAGATGCGTTATAAATAGATGTAAAAAACTCAAAAAAATAAAAAAATGGCTTTTTTTTTGACAGATTTATCTGGAGTGGTATGACAATAAGAGTAGGAAACTACATAACTAACAGAAGGAAATAACTATGAAAACACTAAACAAAATAAAAAACTGGATTAGCTCTTTTGAAACGATTAAAACGCTAAATTATAGAATGGTTTCGTTCACACCATTTTTAGCAATACTATCTACAATGGCAATGGTCGTAACTGTAAATAGTAGAAATGAAATCGGCACTTGGGAGATGATGATATCGTTATTGATCACTCTAAATTTAATTTTAAGTTGTGCTAATAGGCAACATAATAAAAGAATAGATAAGTTAATTAATCTCTGTAAAGAGCACTCAAATGTTATCTACATAATGATTGTCATAACAACTTTTCAAATGCTATCTATTTGGGTTTATAACGAACCTAAAATGATGATACCGCAATCAGCTCAATCAATGGTTTTAATCGCTCTACCGATATTTAAATGGTGTGTATTTATTCACGTAACAACGTTGAGCAGATTAAAACAAACTCAAGGAGAAGTGAATGTGTAAAACATATGAAGGTAAAATAAGAATGTTCTGCAAATGTACTAAAAACATAGAAACAGAACATCGTGTTTTTACAGAATCATCAAACATTAGCGATTTAAACCAAACAACTGAATATTATTATGTTTGTACAAAATGTAGAAATGAGAACAATGATAAATGTAACGATTAAAACGATAAAGCATCTCTTTAAGAGGTGTTTTTTATGGTTAAATTTTAACTGATTTTAAAAACTATGTAGCTATGTAATAAATATTATAATACCGTTTAACTTTAAAGATTATCATTTGAATTATTCAGCATATCAAAACGGATTTATAAAATGAAATACTCCCAAATCTCATTACTATTAATACTATCATTCAGTTCTTTATCCTCAATCGCTGCAAACCAAACGATTGATTCATTTAGCAAAGCTAAAAAAATACTTGAAAGAGAAGTGTATCAAAATCATCGAGTTACTTTGTATTGTAATGCTGAATTTGATAGTAAAAAAAAGGTAACTCCGCCTAAAGAATTTCACACAGATAAATATGTTAAACGGGCTAAAAAAATTGAGTGGGAACATGTTGTTCCTGCTGAAAATTTCGGTAGAACATTCGAAGAGTGGCGTAGTGGTAATAAGCTGTGCGTGAATAGTAAAGGTAAGAGCTTCAAAGGTCGTAAATGTGCAGAGAAAGTGAATAAAGAATATCGCTATATGCAATCCGATATGTTTAACCTTTACCCTGCAATTGGTGCTGTAAATGCATTAAGAAGTAATTACAATTTTACTATGTTACCTGCTGAAAAAAGTGATTTTGGTAGTTGTAATATGAAGATTGACAACCGAAAAGCAGAGCCACCAGAATCAGCTAGAGGGCGTATAGCACGAACTTATTTATACATGGAAGATACATATTCTCGTTACAAAATGAGTAAGTCACAACGTCAATTGATGAATGCGTGGGATAAAATGTACCCCGTTACTGAATGGGAATGTCAAAGAGCTAAAACGATTGCACAACTACAAGGAAATAAAAACAACGTTGTGCAATCCCAATGCGAGAATAGGAAGTGATAATAGGAGTTAATCTTAAGTTTCCTCAACCTCAACTGCAAGATCTTCATCAGCGCCATCTTTAGCAAGACTTGTATAATGAAATTTTGTTAGCTCTGATGTGAGGAAATCATCCATTAATAACTGTATAAACAGGGTTTTAGACACCTTAGTATCAAGTTGGATTTTATCACCATCTGCATTAAATCTTATTTTACCTTTTAATTTTGGAAAAGATTTACAAAATTGAATGATTTTGTCATTTTCAATGCCTGATTTTAAGACAGGGGATGCTTTAGCTACTTTAGTAAGCTTCCTTGCAGTTGTTACATTATCTATCAGCTCATGTAATGTCTCAGGATTCTCTACTAAAGAAATCGCTTCTATAGCTTCTACACCTAGTTTAGCTTCCTTTTTAATTACTTCCTGAAAGCCAAACGACTTTTCTAACGTATCTAAACTTAAAACTAATAAAGAATTATCAATTTGGAGTAAATGAAAGTTAGGACTTATCCGAAAAAACTCTTCTTTTAACTCTTCGAATCTTTGAGGTGATTTCTTCAAGAAAAAACTAGATCTTCCATAAATATTAACTTGAGCCATTGTTTTAAACAAAACAACTTGCTTATGTTCATCACCTAATTCGATGATCATTGCCACTACTGAATTGATATTATCATCTTGTAAGTTAAACAGTTCATGATCATCTGAACTAGTTACATCTTGCAAGCATTGAAGAGATTCAGGAACCTCAATGTCATATTCATATATAACATTTTTTCTTTCATCTGATGTGGATAATAAGACTAGGGAAACATCTTCCTTTGATATAATTTCACTACCGAGACTATCAACAAACATCTTTTTAATGCTAGGAAGATCATCTGATTTAATATCGAGTTTTTTAGGAGTGGTTTCACCTCTAAGTAGAACGTAAACAGCAGCTCCTATCTGCTCTATATTATCTTGAAAATATTTCAACTTCGTATTCAGTTCTTCCTTATTCATGATTCAATCATCGCTCCGTAATAAATTCTTTCATCGAGTTTGATATATGATACTCGTTCGTTTTTTCTTAACTTCGATCTTGTGATAATAATAATATTTTCTCTAGTATCATCACCCTTAAATAATCCATCTGCTTTATAAATATGAAACCCTAGTAAAGCTAATGAAGGGTTTGCATAAAACAAATCTGTTTTAATGTAAATTACCCCCATGAAAAATAATAATAAAGCTAATACAATTAAATACCTAACACTTTCAAAATCAAAAGTTACTAATGGAATAATATATGTAGCTAAAAAAGTTAGGTGTTCATAATTAATGCTTTCAACTTTAACTAATTTAAAGGGGATATTAGTTGTCCCTTCAATATCAAACTTAAAACGCTTGAACTCGTATATTCCCCATAGTAAGCAAGCCAAGCAAATTATAGGTATTACAATAGCGGTATTGAGTTGATTAAAACCAATGAAATGACAATTATCACCCCAACAAAAAGGGATTTTTACCGTTATGATAATTACGAGTAAAAACAGAAGCCATAGTGAAATGACGTATAATCCTACCTTCCTGCGTATCATTAAAGCCTCCTAGCTATAAAGCGAACCAATTTAGACCTTGCCACAAGCGTATCCAGAAAATAAGCAGCTAATACACTGATAAAAAATCACTTCACGAAACCCATCATCACATACTAATTTCTATTTATAAACATCAAAAGGGTTTCTAGTTTTTTATATTTGGTTATCACCAAGTATGAAAAGGTCTTTTTATGCCGTTTAAAAATCAGCATACGAAAAAGTATTTAAACTCATTATATATACTACTTATTAGAAAAATAACTTATCAAAACCAGAGGTAACTTTAAAAAAATAATAATCATGATATTTAGATCTTAAGCAGTAAAAAAAGGAGATAAATATTATGGCTGTTAACAAAAGTAAATCTCAAAAAAAATACCCGAAGAAGAAAACAACGTATGAAAAACTTTATGTATATATGAATGATTATTTCGATTCTGTTGATGATAAAGATAATCAAATTGGTCTAACAGATAATCAAATTAAAGTAGGTCAACATAAAAAAAAGGTGGCAGGAGAGCCTAGAAATTTTAAAGGTAAACCTTACAATGAACTTAACACTTTTATCATAGCATTAACCCAAACAGATAAAGATACGCTTATTCCTCAATATCACACTTTAAAAGGTCTTGAATCATATTTTAACGATGAAGAAGTCAGAAAGATTTTACCCGAAGCTTCTAAAAAACTTACTACAAGACAGATCCTAACGGGATTAAAAAAGAACGGTAATATTCATCAAAAATACTCTTTATATAGTAAAAAAGCAAACGGTGAATTTGTGAAGATGAAGAAGAATGATTTTCTAGCAGAAACAGAAGGAATGACTGATAAAGAGAAGTGGGAAGAAGGATATTACGAGAAGAAACTTCGCCCCTTTACTGCTGTTTATTCTATCGATCAAGTCTATGAACATTTACCCGATTCATATAAGAAAAATAGTTATTATTGTCGTGAATTCGAGAGACTTAAAAACGTTACAATGAGTCCAGAAGAACACAGTAAAGAAGTGTATGACCTCGCATTAGAGATTCAAAGATCAAATGATATTGAATATGAGACTATTGAAAATCGTGCTCAATCTGCTTACAACTACGGCACTGATGGAATTAAATTAGCTAATTATGAGACTTATTATAATGCTGAATCTTATGCTGTAATAACCATTCATGAAACAAAGCATTCGACAGGACACCCTAGAAAGCTCAATAGGTTCAAATATGCTACAGATGATAATGGTGATCCTAAAGTTGGTTTTTTCAAACCGAGAAGTGACAAAGATTATGCGGAAGAAGAATGTACAGTAGAATTATCCACTGCTGTTACGGCTAAAACACTTGGTATAAAAACGACAAGTAGCGCTCATAAAGGCTATTACAAAGGTTGGTGGAGCAAGATAAAAGATGATCCTAAAGCATTAAAAAGGGTTTTTGATAATGGTTTAGAAGCAGGAAAATATGTTCTAAATGATTTATATACATTAAGAGTTGCAGAAACGCTTCAAAACAATGATTTACTGGCTAAAGATGTTCAACTTAATGACAATGTATTAACTGCTGCTTTTGCCCTTGAAAAGAACTCTTCAAAGACATTCACGGCAATAGTCGATTTAGACAATCCTGATTTAATTCAAATTCCTGAATCTGATATGAAAATCTTTAATGAAGCTATAAATGATAAGTCACCGATCAATGACAAAGACCGTGAAGAGTTATCAGCTAAATTAAAACTCGATTTACAGAAATATTCAAAAGCAAAAGTTGAAGTAAGTGGTGAGAAGCTTCGAGAAAAAGAGCAAGAGCGTAAATTAGCTCAAGAACAGGCTTTGGATAATCCTGAGTTAAATGATAAAAAGAAAAATACCAAGCGTTCACGAAACTCTATATAGATAAATTTATCTTTTGGACCGCTTTAAAATGATGTAACCTATGTAACATAAGGTACATAACAAACATTACATAGGTTACTTGTCATGGCGAAAGGTGAATCTGGACGTATAGTTCTAGAAGTAGATCCTGAATTAAAGAAAACACTTTATTCAATACTAGCAATGGAACAAAAAACCCTTAAAGATTGGTTTATAGACAAAGCACAAAAGCATATTGACGAAAAAAAGAATGAGCTAATTAAAAGCTTTTCGAAGGTAAATGATGAAGTTTAAAGCAGATCAAACCGATCAAAAATTAAGAGGTGGTTATTACACACCACAAAATTTAGCTGATTATGTTACGAAGTGGGTTTTGAGTAATAATCCTAAAAACATTCTAGAACCTAGCTGTGGTGATGGAGTATTTATTAAGGCACTTGGTAATAATAATTGTGATAAAAATATTAACCTATCCTGTTTTGAATTATTTGATACAGAAGCTGTAAAAGCTAAACAGCTTTGCAGTGATATCAAACTTAAAAATGCCTCTGTTACCGAAGGTGATTTTTTAGTTTGGGCTAATAAAGCAATGGCAAAAAAGAAACCATGTTTTGATGGTGTTCTAGGCAATCCTCCTTTTATTAGATATCAATTTCTTGAAAAAGATTTTCAGAAGCAAACGGAATTAGTTTTTAAACAATTAGATTTAAAGTTTACTAAACATACAAATGCTTGGGTTCCTTTTCTATTATCTTCGTTAGCATTACTGAAAGATGGTGGAAGAATGGGAATGGTTATTCCATCAGAAATTGGTCATGTTATGCATGCTCAATCACTACGAAGCTATATCGGTGAAGTTTGTTCAAAAATAGTTATTATAGACCCTAAAGAAATTTGGTTCGAAGATACTCTGCAAGGGGCTGTAATAATATTAGCTGAAAAGAAGCAGAAAAAAGACCAAAAATCGGAAGGCGTAGGTGTCGTAAATGTTAGTGGATTTGAATTCCTGAAAGAAGATCCTAATGTCTTATTTAACAATACAGTTGGGATTAATGGTGAAACTGTCGCTGGTAAATGGACTAAAGCGATACTCGATGCTGATGAACTGTCGCTTATTAAAAAGATAATCAGTCATGATGATGTACATCAATTTAAAGATATAGCAAAAGTAGCCGTAGGGATTGTTACAGGGGCAAATAAGTTCTTTCTTGTAGACAACAAAACTGTCAATGAATATGAATTGCAAAGCTATGCTCACCCTATGTTTGGTAAGAGTCAGCATTGCCCCGGAATTTTGTATAATGATGAACAGCACAATACCAATCAGGAAAAGGAGTTACCAACAAACTTTCTATACATAGAAGACAAGTTTGAAGATTTGCCTGAACGTGTCAAAGCTTATATTGAGCTAGGGAAGTCAGAAGAATACCATGAACGATATAAGTGCCGTATTCGTGAGCCTTGGTATACTGTGCCATCGGTTTACAGTACCGAAATAGGAATGTTGAAACGTTGCCACACTGCACCACGGTTAATTCACAATCAAGTTGAGGCATACACAACTGATACAGCTTATCGTGTTACTTCGACCTTCACTAGTGCAGAGAATTTAGTGTGTAGCTTTCTAAACCCATTAACGGCAATAACAGCAGAGTTAGAAGGGCGATTTTATGGTGGTGGAGTTCTCGAATTAGTACCATCAGAAATTAACAAATTGTATATTCCAATCGTAGAAGGTCTTGATCATAAAACTCATGAAATTAATGAGTTAATCAAGGAAGGTAATATTGAAGAAGTAATGAGGCAACAAGGCAAAATTATTCTAACTAAGCTTGGCTTTACTGAAAAAGATAATGAAAAGCTCCTTAACATATGGAAAAAATTAAGGGATAGAAGACAGCGTAACTAGTATTGAGTGGTGCAACTAATTGTTTGAGTTGCACCACTATTTAAGCCTTTACAATGATTTGTATAGCTCTTCTATTGATGGGATATCTTTATCAAGATCACCTAAATTGAAAAGTTTTTTAATTAAATTAGCCATTTTGATTTTACCTGCTTCAAATTGTCTTTCTAAAATAATTTTCTCACGAACATCGGCTTTTAGTATTTTCGTATAGATAGAGTTTAGCTCTTTCTGTAAATTACTAATCGTTTTATGTTTAGAGGCTTCTCCTACATTAGAAAAATCAATCGTTGGAATCGGCATTCTGGTTTGAACTTTTGTACCACGAGCGACAAATCCCCCTCTAAATACTTCACCGTAAATTGAAGAAAACCATTCAAGGTACTTTGAAGATAGTAATGCTTGAATGTAGTAAATAGAGTATTCACAATCACTAGGTATATTTATGATGCTATAACCTGCTGTACCACCTGATGCAACAAATGTACGGTGATTGTCGATTGAGTATTTATAACCGCTAGATAAAATACCTACAATTAACTTTTGGTCAACATCACAATTTTCTAATGCTTGATTACGACCGTACCTATGCCATTCATTTGGTCCTGTTGGTTCTGGTTCAATAGAACGTTTTTCAGCAGTTAACCCTTCTTTTACGATATGTATAAATTCAAATATTTTAGGATAATCTGCTTTAAGCTCTTCATATTCTATAAATAAAATCTTTCCACCAACTTTTTTATATGGGTAAATAACAAATGAATTTGGCTGAACATCTTTATATGTGTAGAAGTGATCTTCTGCTGAACGACTAGTCGCAAAATAAGGTCTAGTTAATGCTTTTTCTACAAAGTATTCCTTTCCTTTATACTCAAAGAACACGTAGTTACTATCACTTTTAGTTTCTTTATGAATGTAGTATTTATTAGCACTTGTTTGAATACCGTTTGCAATAGCACCTTTACCTAAGATTTCTTCCAGAGGTTTAGATATATTTAGCATTTTCTCTAAAATGTCATTGGTTTTCTTTTCTAAAATCCAAGTATCAGAGTTAAGGTTTTTTGTTTCATATACACTAGAAAGTGTTGATTTATCTTCACGAGTTAGCCACTTTTTAAAGTCTTTTACTTCGTAAAAAGAAAAGCTATTTTGTTGAGATTTTTTTAAAAACAACAGACACGTATAAGTGGTTTTATCTTTGAATACTTGATAAGAACCAAATGCTACTAATTTGGATAAATACTTATTATCTGTAAGTAATTTTCTTAAATTTTTACCTGAGCCAACTTTAGTAAATTTTGACGGAAGTATGTAACCTAACATACCTCCTTCGTTTAAAACTTGCATAGAACGTTCAACAAAAAGGAAGTATTTATCAAACTGTTTAAAAGCTGATTTATATTTCTTTTTGTAAGCAGCATATTCAGTTGGAATAAGTTGTTTCATATGTTCAGTCGCCATGTATGGCGGATTCCCAACAATCACATCAAACTTATAGTTTTGAATGTCGAAAGGATTTATTGATACAATCTCTTTCTTGTTTATTTTGTCATCATTATCAATCAAGCTATTGCCAAATAAGATATTTGTATCTAGATTCGGCAGGATTGGCGTTGCTTTCCCGATAGTGTCTTTTGATTCACCTTCAAGCAATTTCAATAACAAACCAAATGAACAAGCTTTTGTTGCGTTGTAATCTTTGTCTATTCCATAGATACATTTACATAGAATTTGTTTTTTAACTGATAATTTTAACTTGAATGTATGTTCTGCTAATTGTTGAAGCTTGCTCTTATCATGTACCAGATAATAATCTATTAGAATATCTTGAAGCGTTTGAAATACCTCAACAATGAATGCACCAGAGCCACAAGCTATATCGGCAAATTTTGAGTCGAAGATCTGTTGATCTGATTTACCCTTACAGAATTCGGTTACAGTATTTCTAATAATATCTTTAACTACGTGATTTGGAGTAGTTACAACATCTCGATCAATATGTTCTGCTTTTGGTTGAATTTCTACATCACCATTAACAGTTATACGGATTCTTTCGCTTAAAAATACCTCATAAATATTACCAAGTATATCGGAAGAGAAAACAGAAAAAGAATAGGTGCTTTGTGGGAAATAAAGTTGTTCGATTATCGTCCAGATAGACGAATCCACATTACTAATTAACTCTTCAATATACTCAAGAGAAAATAGTCCTGAATTATATTTTTTATCTGATTGCTTAAGTTTAGAGACTAAAGATTTGTAATCTTTAGCTTCGGCATAGTGATGAAGAGTTTCATATTCTTCTAAATCCCTATCTTCACATACACGTAAAAATACAATGCTATTAATATAATTTTGAGTTAAGTCATTTAGTTTCTCTTCACTAAGCTCGTTTTTAATAGAAAGAAATTCCTGAGCTAGTAACAAACGCCATTCATTAATTTGTTTAAGAAATAAATCATCAACACTGAATTTTAGTATCTTATTTTCAATGCTAGACCACTCTGAATCAAACTGACCAGAGTAAACACTTTCTCGACCTATCAGAGCTTTGATTTCATCTATGTTATGAATTAATTCAGTATAATGGTATAGCTTTATTCTTGAATTAGAAACTTGATCGCTTTCATTTACTTGATTTGAACAGTCGTATATGGCGGTATATTCAAAGTTAGACAGGACTGATATTTTAAGTTTAGCCGTAAAACCGTAACGCCTTACTTGTTTCGCTGGTTCATGATCAATAGATACATCAACACTTGGCTTTTTAGCCTCAACAAAAAACTTTCTGTCAGAATATAGTCTAAAAGTATAATCAGGTTTTTTTGTATTAGCTCCAGCTTTTGCTTTTAGCCCTTCTTCGACTAAAACTTCACGTTCATTTGTTGGTTTACCTTTAGCATTAGTGATGTCCCAACCTAAAATGGAAAAGAAATGGTCTAAAAAATCAGTTCGGAGCTGTGTTTCATTGTATTTTTTTGACTGGTAGTAATCGGAATCATTATCATATTTATCCACTAACAGTTGTAATTGTAATTTCTCGTCCATTAAATCATCTCACCTACAATAACGTTCAATTTAGGATTTTATAGCTGGATCTTAAGCTTATAAATCGGTCCTTTATTGGCCAAAGTATCGCATATTGGGCATAACTAACCAATACATTAGTGTTATCAATATCTTGAGGTAGTACAGATAAAACAAAAGTCATTGAAGTTATCTAGTCAGATGGTTGAGATTAAAGCTTATTTTTCTTCTTTGATGCTTTGGGCTGTGATTCACTTTTAGATTTAAAAGTATCTAAAACAACATTATGTTTAAAGTACAAATTCAAATATTTACTAAACAAAAACATGAATAATTGATGTAAGTGATCATCGTAATTACTAGAGTAATTATCAACTAACATATCTCTATTAATTTCTTTTTCATTGTAAAACTGATTAATAGCTTTTCTAATTAGCATTATGTTTTTATCGTGAACCATAGCTTTTTTACTACATTCATTCTGATAGTTATAAAATGCTAAACCTTCCATATTTTTAAGCACTTCATTAACAAATTTATCGCTCGAATAATTTAATTCATACTTTTCAAAAAAACGATTGTAAGCAACATCATCAAAAATAGGTTTAACATTAATCTGTGTCTGATCTTCATCATCTTCATCAGGTTCAGGGATTCGAATAGTCATTAAATTAATTAAGGCACTATCAATTTCAAATGATTGAACACTGTATGATTTCTTACAGAACTTATTCAGCAAAAACATTAAACAAACATTCATTTTATAATCGTCAAAATGATCAATTACACCATCGTTTGTTTTGACTGTTATATCTTTATTTTTAAACGTTTTAAAACCTGCTATATAATCAATGTGACAATGAGATTCAAGGACAAATAAGAATGATTCATCACATCGAAACTTAAAAGTGGATGGAAATTGTGTGTTCTTTGATATTTCAAAAAACATGTCTGGATTTTTTCGTTTTTTATTACTTAAAGTTTGTTTTGATTGTTGTAGTTTCTCTTGGTTTTCATCAAAAACAACACACATGTCACGCTCACAATCCAAATCTATAATTTTGGCGTACTGCGATTCTGAAACATCTTCCTGATAACTAACCGATGAGAATTTTTCACATAAATATTCAAATATCCCTCTCACAGATTTTAAATCTTTACCTCTTTTGGCTGGCACTGGCTGATTCATAATAACGTCAGGAAACCTTATTAATATCATGGTATTCGTTGCAGTAACTTTTTGCACTTGAATCCCCTTTAAATCAATTTCAACATCTACACCTAGCTGAACTTTTTTCTGATTATTTCTGTAATGTATTTTGAACTTATCTAAAGCTTGAATAACTCTAGGTTTATTATTTTCATTCATATTTTTATCCTTTTCTATATTATTTATTTATCATAATTTTCATATAGATCAAAATATTATAAAGGTAAGTGATTGCTTCATTTCTGGTTATTTATAATAAAACAGAGAGGTTAAAATTAGTGTTTAAGTCTAGATTAAAGGTTTTTTAATGAAACGATGGATATACAAGGAGATATACAAATGGATATACATTTGTATATCCTAAAGTGTAATTTTTAGAAGGTGATATTGTATAAATTTATTTGTATGTTTTATTGATATTAGGATTAACAAATAATAAAAGGAATCGTTATGAGTGATACAAAAGAAACAACATACAGAAATAAAATACATGACTTGAACAAATATGAGAGTCAATACAGATTAATTCAGAGACTTGAATTACTGGGATTAGAACCTGAAATCGTTCTACCACTCCTAATAAAAAATAGTGAGTTTGAAACACAGATTGCAAAGCTTGAGCTTTTGTTAAATCAAAACAAAAAGAAGAAAACACTAGCAGAGCTTAATGATACTTATATTAAAAGTAGTGAAAATTATAAAGAAATAGAATCTATGTATTTAGATTTAAAAATTGTAAAGCACATTTCTGAACTGAATGAACCAAGATTTGAATCAATAATTAATCGAATTGAGAAACATCAATCTGCAACAGTTATTTATAAAGACAACCTTGTATTAATTCTTAATTGTTTAAATAGACAAACACAGCTTAAAGATAAATTTAGTGCCGAATTAGAGAGAGTAGGTTTAACATTTAAGCTCTTTCAAATGCTTGTTTTATCATTATCTAAAAATGACAAAGAGCTTTATCAGAAAGTGCAGTATAGAGTCGATAATGACTTTAAAGTTATGAGTATAGATAAGGGGGAGAGTTTAGAAATAACAGCTATAAATTGCATCAGAGGCAGTAGAGCGATTACAGATACACACGAGTCATTTGATAAATCTCATTCAGTGATAAATCATCCTGAAATCTTTATCTTTCAATGTCTGCTCTCATCCGCATTAAAATAAAAAGAGAGCCAATAAAGGCTCTTTTTTATATATATGCCTTTAAGGTTTATTAGATATTCGATTGGTCTTCGTGTTTTTATTAGTATTCGCAGATTTAGGCTCAGGTTTTTCAACATGACATTCTGATTTTAAATCATTTAAAAGAACAGATTTTTCACTTTCTAAACTGCTAAGAACAGTCGGTTTTTCTGGTTTTGATTCTGGTTTTAAAGATGGCTTTTCAGGTGAATATTCATCAAAATCAATGTCGTTATCTAATTCTGGTTTATCTTCATCAAAATCTAAAACACTATCAGCTTCAAGCTGCTCTTCATCAAAATCTAAAGCTTCCTCTGTTACAACAGGATTTGTTGGATGTTTATTTTTCGAAACATCACTATCTAAATCTAGATCATCAAGATTTTCTTTATCAAATTGTTTTGTATTTTTTTCTATGTGTTTTTCTAATTCGGGATCTGATTCTAACGCTTCATCTAGAGTATAAGATCCGTAATCACCGAAGTTTGCAATGTCATCATCAGTTAATTCAGCCGAAGATTTTGTTTTATCTTCTTTTTTATCTTCGAGAGATTGAGTAGATTCTTGTTTATTATCACCAAATTTAACATCATCATTTGTAGCTGTTTGACCTTGTTTGTTATCCTGGCCCACACCTAATTCAACATTGTTTTTAGTCTTAATACGTTCAAGCATTTCTCTAACACTTTGATCAACATCTTTACCCAACGTTATTTCATCGAGACTAAACAAATCTTTCTCTTGAATTAACAAGAAAGCTTGTTCTAAATTATCTAAACTACCATCAACTATCGGAAATTTATCAATGTGTTTAACTTTTACATCAGACAAACATTTAGCAAAAACCAGAGGGCTTGAATAAGGGCTACAATTGGCATTTTTAACACCCTTTTTATTCGATTCAAGACGATAATTTTCAGTTTTTATTGAAGTTTTACCCTCTAAAAAGTAAATGTTACCTTTCTTTTCAAAGCTTTTAAACATTTCATCTTTTGTATCTTTTAAGTATTTTTCACGGTCTATAGATACTTTTAATTCTTCTTCGAGTTCTTCTTTTGATTTTGCCAATATTTTTTTAGCATTAGGTTTTTGTGGTTCAGATGGAAGAATTTCAGTTGAGATATTTTCAACTTCTTCTTTATCAGAGCCAAATTTAACGTCATCAACAACAGGTTCTTCATCTTGCTGTTTATCTAAGTTCTGATCTGTATTTGTTAGTTTTTCTGTATCTATTAAATCCTTTTGTTCCGCACTCATAATATTCTCCTTTTTTTATGACACATATAATATGAATATCATTTTTTAGAGATATTTGAAGAGTGAGTATACAAATAAATTTATAACCATTTTCGAAGTGATTATAAATCGTATTATTTAAAAGAAATTATAGAGTTGGGCTAGTAGTAATAATTTTATCTCTGAAAGTATAATTAATCATAAAACTCTGATTATTTATACTTTTCAACCACTGACTAGACTTAATCATATTCGTATTAAGTATATAATTCTTATAATTACGTTTAAAAGTAACCGATAAACTGGTGAGTTTACTTAACTGAAAATATTGAGAACGAATGTTAATTCCAATATTTTCAAAGAGCATTTTATTCTGAGTATCCGTTAATTGATTATCTTCAAAATGAGAAAGCACTTCATAAAATGAACTTGGTCTTAGCGAAGATAATGTAGTTGTAGTTAAGTCAGAAAGATAAGTTTTACCGTCAGCACCCATACCAATAACTATGTGTGAATATTTAGTTAAACTTGGATTAAATAACGTTCTTAAACCATTTCTATATTCAAGTGTAAGTCTATAGTTTTTCAGTTCACCATTTGCCGAAAATAGATTATTGTGAAGAGTGATAGTTTCTCTATCTGAACTAGAAAAAACACCTGTAAATTCACCTACTGACTTAAATTGATATAATACAGATTTAGTCAATTGAGGGATTAGTAATTTCAATTCTTTAATCGAAATCGTCCAATCTTTTACCAATCCTGATTTTATAACAGTGCATAATTGCTCTGAAAAAATAGGTCTAGCAAGCGGCTTTAATTTAGTTATTGTAAGTATGTAATTGTATAAATCTTGATTGTTTGTTTTTACTGTAATTGTATTATTCATAATTATCTCCCTTTTTAATTTAAATATCATTAAAAGGGGAAATGTAAAGTTTAGAAGTAATAATTAACGCTTTGCAATTGAAATCTAAGAGGTTTTATCTTTTTTGAAAGGTTTATTGTTCGTGAGTTTCATTCGATTTCAAGAGATTATCAAACAGAGTATCATTCACATATAAGAATGTCCCTACAGAACTTTTTAGAATGATAAAACTTGCTACAAGATAAGCGCAGTACATAAAGATATTTGAAAGTAGATCTTCGAATGAGTTTATGTTTTCAATGATTTCGTAGGTGTAATCAATATGCATAGCTAGCAATAAATCTACAGTCGTATCACAGTTTAAAGTTACATATCCCACAACTACAATTTTCAGGATTCTACCTACAAATTCTATGCCTATTTTTTGTAAACCAACCGAGCTGTGATTTCTAACCGCAACAAATAAAATCATTGGTAAAAATGCAATAAACACTAACAACAGATAAAGATCTTTAAGCACTCTTAAGGTTAAATGAAACTTCATTCCAATTACTAGATAGTAACCCAAATAACCAACTGCTAGAAAAAGAGTAGCTACAGGGGCTAAAGCTAGTAATAAGCCTGATCCATACTTCGTTAGAATCAGTGTTGTAAGAACTACATTACTAACTGTTGAATTTTGTGAGTAGTTTGTATCTTTGAATGAATTATTAACTGATAACGGCACTAAAAGCTTTGAAATATTTTTAGCCGTTTTAGACGTTAATTTTTTAGCTTGTCCAGCGACAAAACCATTAGAATTACTTGCTGAATTATTAAACGTATTAGCAATTTTTATAATCCAGCTCATTTTTATTAATTCACTACTTAAGTCTGTAAATTCTTTACTTTGACTGTTACATTTATAATTATTCTTAATCATTCTAGAGTATTTTAAACAAGTTTTAGCCCTGTAAATTGGATCTATTAAAGATTTCCCCAACTTTGATTTTACAATTTCTTTAGCATTCGGGATAGCCAACTTATTTAAATCAATTAGAAGATCAAAAGGTATGATTTTTCCGTTATGATCATCATCGTGATTCTTTATTTTCACGTTGAAAATGATATTACTACTATGATCTGAATTATCACTGAAATATGGAATAGATACATATTGTTGCTTAAAATTTCGAGAGTCGAAAAGTAGATTAGTGTAATCAAAATAGCTTGAAAACACGTTGTTCATTGATTTTACGAAAGGGGATAACAAACCTAATCCTCTATAAATTTCTGAATTAGCTCGTGACGTTATTTGAACCGCTTCTGAACAAGCTAAATAACCTGAATTAGCACATAAAGACTTGGTGAAAGATAGTAAATCATTATATAAAAGCTCAGTGTTTTGATTGCCGAACGGCATAACATTTCTGTTGTTTAAAGCATTATCTGAGAACACATCAGCAGCATCATAATAACTATTACTATATTGAGACTCTAAAAAGTTTTTAGAGGCACACATACTTGATATCTTTAAGTATATATTAAAATCAAGTAACCCCGTACCAGCCAAATTCACATCATAAATCTCTTCGCAATACTCATTTACTGGTTTTGGGAAAAGGTCTTTTTTGTTAAGAATATTCTCTGAATCAGTAAAGTCACTAGATTTGAGATTTTCGAAAACTTCTGTGTAATTAGATACGTTTTTATTAATTTTTTCAGCATGTAAAAACAAAGCTTTAATATAGTCTTCAACCATCTTTTTTTCTTTAACTAAAAGGTCTATACGGAGATTTTCAGCATAACTATTTAATATAGGATTGCTCTGAATTGTTATTGTATTACTCGCACCACCGAGGAAGAATGTAACTAAATACTCTCCATCTTTGAAAGTAACATTTAAGTTATAATTTTCACCATCAGAAGGCTTGTTTTGATGAAGTAAATATACTTTCAACACTTTAAGAAAATCGTCTTCAAACTCGTAAGGATCAGCTAATTGTATTGATGAAATATCTACAAGGTGATTTTGATTTGATTCTAGTTCTTTTTCTAAATTCTCAAATGTTTCCCCAAAAACTTGAAATGCAAAATATTGATAAAATCCAAGCGAAACTTTATAGCCAGCGTCATTTTCTACTTCAAATCGAGATTCTTTAGCGAAGCTCAATAACAATAAAGTTAAAATAATAACTTTGTTTCTTGAATCTGTTTTTATCTTATTTGTGTGTAAAATTTGAGAAAGACATTCAGCGACTGAAAATAAAAGAATGAAATAAACTATATATTCTATTACTGAAAACACATTAGAAATTAGATTGAAATAGTGTGTTGAAACATCATTTGATAAGTATGAGTTCGGGCTTATACCAGTGTTATTTGAAGCTGGCATAATCACATGTAGCATTTCAGTTAATACTGAATTACTAGCTGAATCGGGTAGAACAGAAGTGTTTGCTGCTGCAAAAGATACGTTGATAATGACAAACAAAAGCATACTAAAAAAATAAAGAATGCCTTTTTCTTTAAGTTTTAAAGACGAATAAATAATTTCTTTAGTTGAATCAATTTCGTGTAAAAATATCTTTTTTGTCAGCTTTTCATTTTTCATAATAAATCCTTTTATAATTACAGATTTATCATAATTTTCGTATAATTCAACAGAAGGGGATTTAGACATAAAAAAAAGACCGAATTATCAGCCTTTTAAAAATTTACACTATTAAATAATTATTACTTTTTTGAATGTTTTTATGTAGCTTGTTGTTTTTGTTTTTTAACATCATCAAGTTTAGAAATTGCAGCCGCTCCCGTTGCAATTTTAGTAACTGATTTTACTGACTCTAAATCTTCTGATGTTTTTGTAAATGTTCCTTTAATTGTTCCAAACGTCATTGCTGTAAATCTATCTAAAATGTATCGTGCTATCCACATATAACCAGACAAAACACCAAAAACTAATATAAATAAACAGAGTCCGTATCCTAATATTTCAGCTAAAATATTGCCCGAAAATTTACCTAGTACACTCTTAAGCAACATTGGTAAAAAGTCTAAACCTACGTTTAAAATCACATGTAGCAAAAACAGAATAAACATACTAGAAACTTTGATAACTATGGGGAATGTGAACAAGAAAAAAAGAGCTAGATTTGTGGTTTTATACTCTTCTTCCATTTTAAAGAAGTTAGTGAAATAACCCTTTAGAATCGTAACAATCATTAAAATTCCAGTGACCGACAGAATCAATAATTGTTTAGACATTATAGATAACATAATCATCACACTAATTTCATGAATTAAATTAATAGTTCCAGCCATGACAATTGCAACACCGCCGATATAAATTTGAGTATTGCTAACAACTTTAAGCATATTAATGAACTGTTTACTGATTCGAGAAGGTCTTGTTTTAGCAGAAAACTTTCTTTTACCAAATTGTGCTTTAGGCTGCTTTGGAGACTTAGTAACCATTTCTAAGCCCATTTGAGTTCCTTTTGCCGCTAACCCTTGAACAAGTAGACCTTTTCCTAGTGTATCGAGATTCGATGATAAATTATTAATTTCTATTACACCGTCCTGCTTACTCATTTGTTCAAGACAACTTTCTTCAGAGTTTTTACAACTTAGTCTTTTTATTCCAGCGAAAACTTTTTGACTGCTTTCAAATGTTGATAAAAGCACGTTCTTTACGTTCTTTGTTGTAAGTAAAATGTCTGTATCTATATTTAAATTAGAACTGTCTACGGAGTATTCAAGAGCGTTTGAAGCGATATTTGTTGTCTTAGCAGAATGTTCATAATCTATTTTATCTGTTATTGGGTGCATAAACGCATTTACAAAAGCAGTATTATAATAATGAACATCAGTTGCATTTAAACTTGCGTTTGAATAGTTTGGTAATGATTGTCTAAAATCAATGTCTACGACATCAACAATTTCTGAAAAAAGATGTTCGTATTTATCTCCTCTTTTATTTAAGTATCTGTAAAACTTACCAGCAGATGTATTTCCCTCGTTTATATACTCTGCAAGATCTAACTGATCATCGTAAAAGCTATCAACCTTTTTTAAAAAATGAAGATTCATTTCTTCATACTTTTTAACAATATGGGGATAACTTGCTTCTACAAGGGGAATTGATTCTTCAAGCGCAAATTCAATTTCAGCATTGACGAATGTGATAGATTCATCACGACTCTGATCAGTTCTATAAATATGAATATCGTCTATAGCTAAATCAATTTTATTATCATGAAAATCTATACAATTAAACTCTGTTATTGCTGTGTGATCCCCTTCTATATAATCATCAAGTTCATTTTTTGTATCTCTTGCAAGCTCTTCATTTTTCAAACAAGCAACTTCATTTATCTTTCTGTAAATTTCATCAGAATTTTTGAAGAATGAGTCTAAATTTGCATAGTTTTTAGCTTTGATTTTAGGACTTATTTTTTGATAATCAGTGAACACAGAACCAAATAAAACACTTTTTTTAGATTCAATAGTATAGTGAATAAGTAACTGCACTAAACGACTTATTAATTTATTAGAATATGCATAATTATCACGCATATTTTTTTCTATTTTTAACCAGCCATTTTCAAAATCATTATTTATAATTGAATCATGAAGAATCTCTTTAAAACGAATAGTTTTCATCACTTCTAAAAAATCATTGCTAATTATTTTGTTTGGAAAATTAGCAACTCCACAATCAGCAAATAACACTTTACTGACAAAACCTGCTTCACCAATTATGTAACTGATTTTTTGATTTTTACGTTCTTCGAAGTTCTTAATGTAAGGTTTGTTTTTACTTTTAAAGAAATCATATAATTCTTTTTCAGTATTAAAATATTTGGTATACACATTTGTTGAGTTGTACTGTATATTTTCGATATTATTTATAATGTTATTACTCAAGCAAATATTTATGTCATGTAATGATTTAACGTCAATAAGTCCTTCATTCTTATGATATGAAATTAAATTTGTCTTAGAAGTTTTTTGTTCAAAAGTTGATATTGAAGCTAAAGTTTTAAAGGTGAGATCACCTGCTTTCATTGCTGTGCGACTTTGATAAACTTCAACCATATTTGTAAACATTAATAATGAAAGTAATAGTCCTAGAACTGCTTGCTTACCCACTATTGACAAGGTTTTTGCTAAGTTAAAGCCTTTTGTAAGTGTTTTAAAAATCGAACCTAATATAATCAAAATCACTAGATAATAACCGATACTTTGCCACGCTGTTTTTGTGAATTTTTGTTTAATTGTTAAGTTAGATTTAGATGCTTTAGCCAGTAGCGCTTGACGAGCATTCTTTACGTTTATTTCATCAGCACTCAATAGATTATTTTCTTTTTTCAATTGATGAATATCAGTATCTTCATCGAGATAATAAACATTGTGATAACTCATATACTTATTTTTTGACATACATTCTTGAGTATTAATTGTTAATTCATCAAATTTCGTTATACAGCCTTTATCAGAAGGTTCGTCATAACAACCCGATAAAAATATGGTTATTGTTAGTAATATTATTGCTCTTATTTTCATGACGAATTCCTTTTGTATAATTACAGAATTATCATAATTTTCGTATAACTCAACAGAAGGGGATTTAGACATAAAAAAAAGACCGTTAATCAGGTCTTTAAAATATTTCTAGGTATGAAATTTAACTTTCTTTTTTCAATAAAAAAGCCACATATTATGTAACTTCTTTTGTTGTGTTTTTACTGACAAGCATTATCAGCGTTCTCTTGAGATCTTGCGCTTGAAAACGTTATGTTTCCCCACACAACACCTTTACAAAAATCTGAATATTTAGAGGGAAAAATAGTCACTTGTGGAAAATACAATTCGTTATCGTTATTAGTAATTATTTCAGCATATTTCAATCTATAGAATTTTGATACATCAGTAATACTAGTGTATGAAATATCAATAACACCTGCATTCTGTAGGCGTGAAATGTCTAATTCAGTAGCTGTCATTGCCCCCATAACATTAATATCTAATGGTGCATTATAATAGTTTTGAAGTTTACTTAAGTCGAATTTAGTTATGTTCTGCATACCACGAAGTATTATTTTATCACCCAAAACATATCTTAAATTTAATAAATTCAAATTTACTAAAAATGGAAAATCCACGATAATATCACCGAATACATATTGGATCAGAGGGAGATTAAATTCAGGATTTGAAGCACCTTCGCCAATTCCTTCTCCCTCAGCAGGGGGTAAATCAATACTTTCACCTTCTTCAAGACCAGCTTCACCACCACCTCCTAGAACATCTATAATAATTGAATCAAGATAATAAGCAGGTATAGAGTCGTGGCTGATTAAAGATCTTATAGCAGAACCATTTATTGAACAGCTATCAGGATTGTATATGAGTCCAGTTCCTGTGCCATTTCGTGCCGCTGTTAACCATTCATTTTCCCAATATTTACAAGTTGGAGCGCCATTCCAAAGAGCTATTTTCTTGGTTAATCCACCTTTAGCAAGAAACGTAATTGTGTCATTGTCAGAGCAACCTAGAGAGTTGAAATACTTCCAACTTCCTGATTTTTCATCACCAACTAATTGAACATTACAACCTTCTTCACTGAGAATAGTATCTGAGTAGTAAAGTTCTGAGTTACTAACACTGTATGATCCGCTCATATCGGCTAATGATTGTGATACTAATAGTTGTGCAACTGGCTCGATTATCGGGTTTTTTGGTACATGAACTACAGCTACATATGCTGATTGTGCTGTTACACTAATTAGTGTTGTTATAAGTAGTGTTGTTTTTATTAATGCTTTCATTTTGCTAAATCCTTTTATGCTAAATTGTTAAAAATTATTATTAGATCCTTATCTGAATAATTAAGTCTTGTCTGTAAATCAAAGTCTGTTCTTTTTATGTAATTACTTGTTTTTACGAAAGTACCGACTTTCAAGATTGTTCGATTGTCTTGTTTTAAAATTAAATGATATATCGCTTCATCAATAATAATTTCGACTTTAAACTCTTTACGATTTTTACTTAAATAGCGACTGATTGTTTTTGACTCTTTAATATCGTTTTTTGTTTTTGTTAATAAATCCATTTTCTTTTTTCCTTTATGTTTCATACAATTATACATATGCTCATATATAAGAGATTTGTAAAGAATAGAAGTCGTTATTGCTGTTGTGAATGGATTTTAGAGTGAGTTTTAAAGGTTTTTTATAATGAAATAGTTTTGGTTTTTCGTAAAAAAGAAGATTTTAATCTAATATTAAACAGATATAGAGAATTGTATTACTCATTTTTTATTGTTTTTAAAACACTAAAACGATAAAAAATCGAGTTGCGGTTTAGAGATCTTGTTTTTGTTTTTAATTTTAGTGTTAAGTTTCATCACTATTAGTCAGCTCATTTGTTATATTTTCGGTTAAGTGATTTAAGCTGTATAGCTATCGCTTTAATCATAAATTTACTGAATGATAGTTCTGTATAGCCATTGTCTAAAAGCTCCTTGTGCGGCTCTTTTAGAACGTCTGGTACGTTTCTTACTAGTGTATCTGAGTTTGTATTTGTGCAATTTGTATTGAAGGTTTTAATTAAACGGATATAGAGAGTTGTGTTACTCATTTTTCATTGTTTTGAAAACACTAAAACAATAAAAAATCGAGTTGCGGTTTAGAGATTAAAAACAAGATCTTATCAGAGAGCTTGTTCTTTAAGTTGTGTGTTAAGTTTAATTATGACTAGCAAGCTCATTTGTTATATTTTCTGTTAAGTGATTTAAGCTGTTTAGCTGTCGCTTCAATCATAAATTTACTGAATGATAGTTCTGTATAGCCATTGTCTAAAAGCTCCTTGTGCTGCTCTTTTAGAACGTCTGGTACGTTTCTTACTAGCTTATCTGTTTTTGTGTTTGTATTTTTATTTATGTTTTTATTTTCAGAGAATGGAGCATCTTGTGATGCTAATTCTGCAATTCTTTTTAAGTTTTTTACGTTGCTCATAATATTTCCTTTTTATAATTGAATTAGTGATTTAATTTATGCCACTAAAGTTTTAATTTCTGCTACTAGAGCTTTAATTTCTTTAGTCGATTTGTTGTGTTTATATGCTTTTAATTCTGTAACAGATGCACCACTTTCGATAGCTTTTTCAAAATCTACACGTTGACGAATAACTGTATTTAGTAGTTTGAAATGTTCAAACTCAGTAGAAATATATTCAAAGTCTTCAAAATTAGTAGTCGATGGATGAATACGGTTTCTTAAAATATGTACATTAATTTTACGTTTTACTTTTACCGATACAGCAGCAATAACACTATGAAATTCAATAAGTGAGCTATGTTCTAATGTGCTATTTTTGCAAGGAGAAATAATAAGATCAGCAGCAGCTATCACGACTCTATTTAATTCACTGTCATAGCCTCCGCAATCGACAACTATGTAGTTGTTTTTTGTTGATTTCTTTAGGGCTTTAATTAATTCTTTTTTATCTTTGGGATATTCAACATCTAGCTTTTCAAGTTCACTATGTTCTCTAAAATTTTCTATACATTTAAGCTGACCTCTGATGTCATTTTCTAATAATTTAGCTTTCAGTAAATGAGCTATAGAAGCCGCTGTAATTGTCTTTCCAATTCCGCCTTTACTCGTACCACCTATTGCAATAATCATATGTTTTTCCTTTTTTGTTTGATTTGCTTACCTACTGTATAAATTAACAGGACCTTATGATTTTGCAAGAGTAGATGTATATATATTTGTATATTCTTTTGATATACGTTTGGATATACGTTTGGATATACATTTGGATATACATTTGGATATACGTTTGGATATACGTTTGGATATACATTTGGATATACATTTGGATATGCATTTGGATATACGTTTGGATATACGTTTGGATATGCGTTTGGATATGCGTTTGGGTATGCGTATAGATATACATTTATTGTTTTTTAAAGGTGTCAAATTAAGTTTTTGATGTGTTTGTTTCGAGTTTATTATTTGGCAGAAAAGAAAGGTGTTTTGGTTGCTTTACGAAGGTATGAATAAAGTTTGATTGTTTTATTTTTTGAAATGATAAATGATAAATGATAAATGAATTTTAATGATTTACGGTTGTTGTCAATTATGACAATCAATAAAAAAGAGTTATCAAAAATGACAACCCCTTAATAGATTAAAATAAGGATTCTAGTAATTTGTATTCTGTTTTGAACAAATTGATCTAGTGTTGTCATATATGACAATGGAGGGTTAAGTTTTATTATTTTTAGTCATTACAGGTGTAAAGTCATTTATATCGAAGTTTTCCATATCCAGTTTCTGATAGATATTGTGAAGAATATTAATATTCCTATGACCTGTTATCAAAGATACAATATGTAGAGGAATGCCTAATTCTATGAGCGAACTAGCGGCATGACGGCGAATATCATGATACCTAATATCACCTAAATCTAGGGCTTTTCTTACCCTTTGCCAACCTGCTGTGACAGTTCTAGAGTTATGAGGGAATATAAGTAATGCTTTATCTTTATCCTCTGATTTTGGCTGTCTTTTAAGAATTTCAGCAGAATCACCAAGCAAAGGGATTATTGAATCATTTCCAATTTTGTTTGAAGGGGATTTTCGATTCCTGATTGTTAATGTTTTCTTTTCGTAATTGAAATCCTCCCAAGTAATCGAGGTGATTTCACTTATACGCATTGCTGTCAATATTGATATATCAAGTATATCTAAGTAAGGCGTAGTCGATGATCTATGAGATTGTCTTTTACGTAATCCCTCTCTCATTAGATCTAATTGATCTTCTGTGGGTCTTTTATCATTTCGATTACCTGAACGACCAATAAATTCATAATCTAATAGAAGTGGTATAGCTTCATCATGATAATCTAAGTTAGCATTAATCTTGTAAAATGCTTTTGCCACTTTCATAACAGATCTTAAATACGTTACATCATGATATACCGTTTGCGGTTTTGGTTGTGAAGGTTCATTTAAGCGAAATTTACAGTGTTCTACGAGATCACTTGCCCGAAGGTTACTTGCGATAATTGATGATATTTTATAGCGCAGTAGGGCTGTTAAAACATACTTTTTAGTTCTTCCGATGATTTTTGAAGTTTTTGGCACTTCTTTATATTTATCACCTTGTTCAATTTTTAATTGTTTTATTTTTTTATCTTCTTCTTCTTGAGTAGAGAATTCAGTTAAATATAAAGCTATAAGCTCTCCTATCGTAGCCTCCCTATATTTTTCTTCTTCTCTATATTCCCCTGCTTTAATCTTTGAGAATTTCTCATCAAGAGATAAACGCATTTTTTCAGACCAGAGAACAGCAAGCTTTTTATTCGTGAAAGTTTGACTTTTCTCTTCTAAAATCTTTCCTTTTTGAGTTAACCTTACTTTTGCACGAAAAGTTATTTTACCTGCACTAGATTTTCTCTTTTCTATATTCACTGATGCCATTATAATTACTCTTATATTCCGTGGGGTCAAAAGTAACAATTTGCTGGGGTCACTTTTGGGGTCAAATAATTATTAAAATGTATCATGATATGTAATAACAAGCAAAAATATACATTCAGATCTAGAGGTAAATAGCCATCAATAAGCCAAATATCAACAACTTAAAGTCAAACCCCATCTCCCATAAGTTTTCCGTTGCACCAATGTTGGATTGGACAGACCGTCATTGCCGTTACTTCCATCGCCTGCTGACCAAAAACACCTTACTGTATACCGAAATGGTGACCACTGGTGCCATCATTCACGGCCGAGGTGATTATCTTGCCTATAACCAAGAAGAGCACCCAGTGTCTTTACAGTTAGGTGGCAGCAACCCGTTAGATCTGGCACAAAGCGCTAAACTGGCACAAGAGCGTGGTTATGACGAAATTAACCTGAATGTAGGCTGTCCGTCAGATCGCGTTCAAAGTGGTAAATTTGGTGCCTGCCTAATGGCGGAACCTATGCTTGTGGCAGATTGCGTTAAAGCGATGCAAGACGTGGTAGATATACCAATTACTGTTAAAACCCGTATTGGTATTGATGATCAAGATTCGTATGAGTTTTTACAAACATTTATCGATACTGTTGCGGCAACGGGTTGTAATGACTTTACTTTGCATGCCCGTAAAGCATGGCTAAGTGGCTTAAGCCCGAAAGAAAACCGTGAGATCCCTGAACTTAACTATCAACGTGTTTACGATATTAAGCAGGATTTTCCGGGATTGTTTATTGCGATTAACGGTGGCGTAAAAACGTTAGCAGAGACAGAATCGCACCTTACGCATATTGATGGTGTGATGATGGGGCGTGAAGCGTACCATAACCCTTATTTATTGAGCCAAGTCGATGAACTTGTTTACGGTGCTGAGAAGTCGACTTATAGTCGTCATGATTATGCAGAAATGATGTTACCGTATATTGATAATCACATTCGTAATGGCGGGAGTTTAACGCATATTTATCGTCATATACTGGGGTTATTCCTTGGTCAGCCTGGTGCCAGAGCGTGGAAACGTTACTTGAGTGAACAAGGGCATAAAAAAGGGGCTGGTGTGGATGTTGTTGAAGCCGCGCTAAAGTTAGTTCCAAAATGCTAATGTATTGATTTTAAAGTTCAAAAATAAAAAGCTTATTATGATTTATATAATAAGCTTTTTTTTGCATAAATTTTTAGAACACGGTTACTTATTAAAAATGCTCTCATTTAGGCTAGTTTATTCAAGTGGTGTAAAAACTCTAATTCTAAGGGTTTAATAAAATAAAGATCCAAAATATGGTCATGATTTTGATTGTTAGGCCGATAAGCTATTAGGATTTTAAGGACGTTGTCCGATCTATAAGTTAGATCAAAGGGACTGGATTGGTATTGTAATAATACTATCAAACTAACTTGTAAACGCTACAGAGGTATGAAATGGGACTATCAACCCAACTAAAAATTAAGCATCAGATCGGCATTCTTTCGGCGGTTGTTGTCGTTAGTTTTTTAACTTATCTTTTTGCGAATATTCTCGTTGTAAAAGAAAATAAAGAACGTTTATCACAACTGTCTGCTATTTATTATCCAGTACTTGAAGCTGCTACTATTAGTAACAGTAAAATTGCTGAATTAACGCAAGCAATTGAAACATCTGTCACGATCGGCGATGAAGATATGCTACTGAGTGCAGATGATGTTTATATTGATCTGATTGCACAATTAGATTTAATTAACTCGATTCATCCTGATAAAAATCGTGAATTACTAATAATTAAAAATGAAGCAGCTGAATATTATAAATCAGCTAAATACTTAGCTAATGGTTTGATTAGTGGCACTATTTCTATTGATAACTTATCAGTGTTAGCTGAGAAAAATAGCCTTAAGTTAGAAAAATTATTGGCAGACCTTGGTCAATTTAAACAAGACAGTCAATCTGAGTTTACCGCATTAATTAATACCTCATTAGAGAGCTCTGATAGTAGCCGTAATAAAGGTGTTTTATTGGGTGTGGGTGTCATCATTTTAGTGTTAGCACTGTGTTATTGGTTAACAGTGTCGATTACAGGGAGCATTCGTAAAGTATCTGATTCTTTAAAAGAGATCGCGCAAGGAGATGGTGATCTGACGATACGTATTGATTACACTAATAAAGATGAAATCGGTGACTTAGTGTATTGGTTTAATCAGTTCTTGAATAAGCTCCATGGTAGTATCTCAGAAACTATCCAATCTATTGATTCGTTATCACAAGTGTCGACGCAGTTAGCGACATCAAGCAGCACGTCTAAATCTCGAATTCAAGAGCAAAGTAAGTCGATTGATCAGGTATCTCGCTCGATGAACGAAATGTTCGATACTGTCAGGCATATTGCTGATTATGCATCTAATGCTTCTTTAGAAGCGAGTAGTGCAAACAAGGAAGCTGAGACCGGAACAGTGGTTGTCGATAAGACCATTGAAGCCATACATGACCTCGCTAATGAGGTAAAAACAGCATCAAAAGTAATTGATGAATTAGACTCCCATACTAGCAATGTAGGGGTTATTCTCGACACTATCCGTGGTATCGCCGATCAGACCAATCTGCTAGCATTAAATGCGGCCATTGAAGCGGCGCGTGCGGGTGAACAAGGACGTGGTTTTGCTGTAGTTGCCGACGAAGTACGAACTTTAGCATCTCGCACACAAGACTCAACCCAAGAGATTCAACAGGTGTTGGAAGAATTGCAACGCGCTTCACGAGGTGCTGTGGAAGCGATGCAACGTGGGATGAATAAAGCGGAGATGGGCGTAGAGCAATCATCGAGTGCGAGTGATTCCCTCATCAGTATTTCGGGTAAAGTTGAAGCGATTCACGTAGTCAACGAGCAAATTGCATCGGCAACGGAAGAGCAAGCGCAAACCAGCAAACTAATACATGGTTATATCGATGAAACTCATGCGATAGCAACACAAGTATCCCAAGATACCGAAGTACTTGACGAGATAGCAGGTGCTATTGAAGTTGCAACACAACAATTAAGGCAAGCAACAAATCAATTTAGTGTGTAGTGAGTAACGACAGTTTGCTTGCTACACAAAATTTCTAAGGAGAGAAATTTTATGAGTAAGCAAATTGCTACTGATAGACCAATCATTTTATCAAAAACAGTACCAATCGTAAGATCAAATTTATTACAAAAAACCACTGCCAACTATCCTTAGCCGCTTGTATTTCAGTAGCGCTATTCTCAATCAGAGACGGACTTTCGTGATTGAAATGGCTGACGAGAGCGGAATAAAGTATGAATTTCATAATAAAGTCACTCATAAAAATAGGAACGATTATTTTAATGCAGTAGGCTCTTGTTTTACATTTCGTTTACTTCATTTATACATATTAATGTTTGAGTATAATATTCAGGCTAAATGTTAACCCATAGAAGTAAAACGCAATAAGTTCAACTTAATCGTTCACAATCTCATAACAACTTGTCTCTGTGTGATCTATGTCACGCAAGTAAATTCGATAAGAATTAACAATCCCGTCATACTAATGAGCTAATTGATTGATATCGAATTTATATTTTTATGGCGACTTGCTGAGAAATTCAATATGGATAAAATGTTTAATACAAGGAGTGTTTTGATGAAAAAAATATTTATCATGCTACCGCTGGCCGTTGCCTGCGCTTCGCAATTTGCGACTGCGGCAACAACGGATGCACAGCGTCTTGCCCAGCTCGAACAAGAACTTGCGATCTTACAAGAGGTGAGTTCTTATGATTCGTTATCTGATCGGATGACCGTTAATGGTTTTTTCACTGGTAAAGTAGGTGTTGCTAGTAACGATGCTGGATATAATGGATACGATAAAGATGCTGATTTCTCTGAAGGCAGCAAACTTGGTCTGCAAGGTTCGTTCGCACTAACTGAGCAAACAAAAATTGTTGCTCAGTTAGTTGCTCGTGGTAATGATGATTGGTCTACCGAAATGGAATGGGCATTTTTAAGCCATGATTTTGATAATGGCTTTGTCACACGTATCGGTCGTCTGCGTGTGCCACTGTACATGTATTCTGATTATCTAGAAGTGGGCTATGCACAACCTTGGGCAACGCCTCCAAGTGAACTTTACAGTATTGTGCCACTGTCATCTTTTGATGGTGTTGATGCTATTTATGATTTTGATTTTAGTGATGTTGCAGTCACACTACAAGCAAGCTATGGCCATGCTGATCGTGATACGGGTGCGCTTGGCGAAGTTGACTACAAAGATATTCTCGGTGCTTCAGCATCATTTTCTTATGAAGAGTGGGTGTTCCGTACGACTTATTATCAAACCACACTTGATAGTAAGAACGGAGCAAGCTTTTTTGATAAAGAAGATAGCTATTTTGCTGGTATTGGTCTGAGTTATGATGACGGTTCACTACTTGCTATCTCTGAGTTTGCGGTTTCTGATGTAGAAGGTAATTATTCAGATACTAAATCTGGTTATATTACCCTAGGGTACCGTATTAGTGATTTCACTCCCTATGTGAGTTATGCTTTCCTTGAAACAACAGATGATAGTGAGAGAGCCCCTGGATACGAATCAAGCTTTAACTGGAAGCGTAATGCTTACAGCATTGGTACGCGTTATGACATTAACTCAAACCTCGCATTAAAAGCCGATGTTACTTATGCAACTAATTTTGGTGATACCTCAGGTGGTATGACTCCAAATATAGCTGATAGTAACGACGATACTATCGTTTACACCATTTCATTTGATGCCGTATTTTAAGGAGAACTTTGATGAAATTATTAGCTAAAGTTGCCTTAACAGCAGCATTGATATCTGGCGTAGCACAAGCGGGTGTTGTGGTTATTGCTAACCCAACAGGCCCTGACTCGTTATCGAAATCACAAGTATCTAAATTATATTTAGGTAAGTCGAAAAAATTACCAAACGGCGCAAAAGCTGAAGTGATTGAGCAAGCGACAGGTAGCTTTATCCGAGGAGAATTTCACGCAAGTGTTACTGGTAAGAGTGACTCACAGTTACAAGCTTATTGGTCTCGTTTAATATTTACTGGTAAAGGCAAGCCGCCGAAGACAATTGGCTCATCAGCATTGATCAAAAGCCAAGTGGCGTCACGTGCTAACGCGATTGCTTATATCGATTCGTCAGAAGTCGATGATTCAGTAAAAGTGGTCTTTACACCTTAATTGTAATGTCTAATTGTAAATGCCAAACCTTAGGTTTGGCATTTTTTTTGGGTAAAATTTAATGGCATGAATATTAAAAGCAGAGTATTCTTCACTCATCATAATTAAAGAGATTAACCTAGTGGATTTTGAAAAAGAATTTGCCGAACTGAAAGTCGAAGCTGAAGAGATCATTGATAACTTATTAGAAGATGGCAGTGATCCTGATGCTGTGTATTCAATTGAGCATCACTTTGCTGGGGATGATTTTGCACAGTTAGAAAAAGCCGCTATTGCTGCATTTAAACTGGGCTACGATGTATCAGATCCTGAAGAAGTTGAACTTGAAGACGGACAAACAGTATTCGCCTTCGATTGTATTGTTGAAACTGAACTTGATATCGATACGATCACGCGTGATATCGAAGCGTTACTTAAAATGTCTATCGAACAAGACGTTACTTATGATGGTTGGGGTACTTACTTCGAAGAAGACGCCTCATAGTACTTACATTATAGTACTGGCATAGACAGCGTTGTTTCTGTGTGTTGTAGATAAGTCATATTATTGTGTGTGGCATGGTGTTTTTTGTACCATAGACAAAATTTGTCGCTCGGTAACGGGCGACTAAATAAATACCCCTGAAGTTGATCACATTGTTGTGCTTGTAGCCATTCCATTTGTGATTCTTCCTCGATTCCTTCTGCTGTGACTGTAATGTTTAATTCTCTTGCTAGGCTGATCACAGAGCGTGTTATTGCTGTTGTCGTTTTATCTATTTCTAATTCATCCACAAAAGATTTATCTATTTTTATTTTATGTGCAGGCATATTTTTTAGATAAGACAATGAACAATAACCTGTACCAAAATCATCAATAGAAAGACGCACGCCGAGTTTTATTAATTCTTCTAGCATTTGGTCTGCGGTCTTGTTTGATTCCATTAGGGCGCTTTCAGTGACTTCTATTTCGAGCCGGTGTGCTGGTACCTGGTAATAGTCGATGCAGTATTTAATTTTATTGATGAGCTGTGGATCATTAAATTGAATCGGTGACAAGTTGACGGCCATAAAAATATCGATATCGTGAGCACGCCATTGGGCTAATTGCTGGCAGGCTTTTTCTAATACGACTTCACCAAGCTGCCCAATTAAGTTATTTTTTTCGGCAAGCGCAATGAATTTAATCGGCATAATAAGCCCTTGTTCAGGATGATGCCAACGCGCAAGCGCTTCAACACCCAATACAACTTTGGTTTTACTATCAATAATGGGTTGGTAATATAAGTCGATGTTCTTCTTTTGTATGGCGTATTTTAAGTCTTCTGTCAGTCGTCTTTCTGCATCGGCATGTGCTTCTAAGACGGGATTAAACAAACTGTAGCTCTGCTCTGGGTGTTTACGTGAACGCTGTAAGGCTTGTTCACTGCAAGTCAGCAGTTGTTTGGTATTTTGAATACTGTAAGGGTAATTGGCTGCGCCAATGCAAATGGCCAGATCAATAACATGCCCTTGAATCGCAATTTTTTTGTTAAGCCTATTTGTTAATGTATTACATAAATCATCAAGTTGCTTAGAGCTACTGACTTGATCACTAAGAATCGAAAATCGGTCACCTTGAATTCGTGCTAAGTAAGCATGTTCAGGTGCTATTTTTTTTATTGCCTCGCCGACATAAAATAGTACTTGATCCCCAATATCGGTACCATGATGGCTGTTTATATATCCCAGTTTTTTGATATCGATGAGTAGCATACCCCACTTAGAATCTGATTTTATTTTATCGAGTTTTTTCAGAAACGTGGTGCGATTTAATAGGTTTGTGAGTTGATCTTGTTTCGTTAATGTATCAATTTTTTGCAAGGTAATACGGCGCTCTTTCATATCGCGAGATATACTGACCGTCCCGACTAATTCATTATTTTTAATGACTGGGTGCTTATGTACATCCACGTATACGTCTCGGCCTTCGAGTGTGAACTCCATCTTATAATTGACACTTTTATAATTTGGTTTGAGTTGACTATCATAGCTGATACTTAATTTAGCTGTTGTTTCAGGCAATAATTGTCCAATGGTTTTACCAATCACATCGGCTTTTTTTTTGTTGGCCAACTTAAGTGCGGCACGGTTGCACTCGACCACACGTCCTTGCATGTCTTTGTATATGACAGAATCTGGCAGGGCATCAAAAATAGAATTAAGTAATGCGGTTTTTTCTTGCAGCTTCTGCTCGGAACGAAATTTACTGGAGACATCCACGGCAATACCAAGTAAGCCAATGATTTCACCTGTTTTGTTTTTAAGGGGAATCTTGGTTATTTCATATTGACCATCGCCGTATATGGTTTCCATGGTCATTTTTTTTGCAATGACACTACGCCCGTATTTTAACGCTTGCTGGTCGGTTTGATAGAGTTCGTCGTTGGGGAGTTTTTTTTCTTTGAATGCAGGTTTTAGCTGAACGTCTGTTTTGCCTATAATGAACTGTTCGGAGGGGAGATCAAATAATTCCAGACAGTGTTTATTACAACCAAGGTATTGACCTTTGGTATCTTTCCAAAAGATACCAATAGGTAAATGCTGAATAGCGGCAATTAATACGTGATTCAGCGGATCCTTGTTGCCCATAATCTATCACTCCATTCCTTGGTGTCGACATTTATAGTTAAGCGATGTTGTCTTCCATAACCATAACTCACTGTTATTAACAAATATGTTACATTGTATGTCGAGGGATGGAAACGTTTTTGCGGGAAAGGCATAGGTAATTGTGACGTTGATTTAGTATTTAGCGGAATCTAAAAATAATAAAGGGAAGGCTGAGTGTTCAACCTTCCCTTTGTAGGTAAGTACGATGTTAACGATTAGATCGATTCAATTCGTGCTTTCTGTGCTTTGAATTTAGCAATTGTATTTTCAAATTCAGCTTGTTTCTCACGCTCTTTCGCGATAACAGCTTCTGGCGCTTTACCAACGAATTTTTCGTTGTTTAGTTTGCCTGCAACACGGTCTAAGTCTTTTTGTACTTTTTCCATTTGCTTGTTGATACGCGCAATTTCAGCATCTTTATCGATTAGACCAGCCATTGGAATTAAGATTTCCATGTTGCCTAATAATGATGTTGCTGAGATTGGTGCTTCTTCATTTTCGCTAAGTAACGTGATTTTTTCTAGTTTTGCTAGTGAACTTAGGAACTGTTGATTTTCGTCTAGGCGACGTTGTTCTTCAGTACCTACGTTTTTAAGCAAGATAGAAATTGGCTTGCTTGGGCTGATGTCCATTTCGCCGCGAATGTTACGGATAGCGATAATGAATTGTTTCACCCACTCAAGATCTTGCATTGATTGTGCATCAACTTTAGCCGCATCATATTCAGGGAATGCCTGTAGCATGATTGTTGCGCCTTCGGTGTGTTTACCTGCAAGTGGTGCAACACGCTGCCAAATCTCTTCAGTGATGAATGGCATGATTGGGTGCATTAAACGTTGTAACTCTTCTAGAATTGTTACTAGCGTATGACGCGTAGCACGCAGTTGTGCTTCAGTGCCGTGTGCGAATACAGGCTTAGTTAATTCTAAGTACCAATCACAAAATTGGTTCCAAGTGAATTCGTAAGCAATGTTTGCAGCCAGATCGAGACGGTAAGTATCAACTGCTTCACGGTATGTCTTGATAGTTTCTTGGAATTGACCTTGGATCCAACGATCCGCTAGGCTGAATTCCATGTCGCCGCCATTTTGGCCGCAATCATGTTCTTCTGTGTTCATTAATACGTAACGGCTTGCATTCCATAGTTTGTTACAGAAGTTACGGTAACCGTCAAGGCGCTTCATATCCCAGTTAATGTCACGACCAGTCGATGCCATTGCTGCTAATGTGAAACGTAGTGCGTCAGTACCATGAGCTTCGATACCGCCTTCAAATTCTTTACGCGTTGCTTTTTCAATTTTCTTAGCAAGTTGTGGCTGCATCATGTTGCCAGTACGTTTTTGTACTAATGACTCAAGGTCGATACCGTCGATCATGTCTAGTGGATCAAGTACGTTACCTTTTGATTTTGACATTTTATCGCCAGCTTCATCACGTACTAAGCCTGTCACATAAACCGTTTTGAATGGTACTTGTGGTTTGCCGTTTTCATCTTTGATGAAATGCATAGTCATCATGATCATACGTGCAACCCAGAAGAAGATGATGTCGAAACCGGTTACCAGTACATCACTTGGGTGGAACACTTTAAGATCTTGTGTTTGCTGTGGCCAGCCTTGCGTTGAAAATGTCCAAAGCGCAGATGAGAACCAAGTATCAAGTACATCGTTATCTTGGCGTAATTCTACTTCTGGACCAAAGTTGTTTTCTGCACGAACTTCTGCTTCGTCACGACCCACGAATACGTTACCTTCGTTGTCGTACCAAGCTGGAATACGATGTCCCCACCAAAGTTGACGAGAAATACACCAGTCTTGTACGTCGTTCATCCACGAGAAATACATATTTTCGTATTGTTTTGGTACGAATTGGATTTCACCGTCTTTTACTGCATCAGTGGCTACTTTCGCCATTGGACCAACACTTACATACCATTGGTCTGTTAGTAGTGGCTCAATCACAACGCCACTACGATCGCCATAAGGTACTTGTAGTGTATGTGGCTCAATTTTTTCGAGTAGGTCAAGTTCTTCAAACTTAGCAACGATTGCTTTACGAGCAGCAAAACGCTCCATGCCTTGGTATTCAGCAGGGATAGTGAAGGTTAGTTCAGTGTTTTCTGTACCGTCTGAGTTGATGATTTCTGCTTCTTCACGGATATCTGCATTTTCAGTTAGGATGTTGAACATCGCTAAGTTGTTACGCTTACCAACTTCGTAATCGTTAAAATCGTGGGCTGGTGTGATCTTCACACAACCAGTACCTTTTTCCATATCTGCGTAATCATCAGCAACAATTTTGATGCGACGGCCAACGATTGGAAGAATGATATCTTTACCAACAAGCGCCGTATAGCGTTCGTCTTTCGGGTGCACTGCAACCGCAGAGTCACCTAGCATTGTTTCTGGACGTGTGGTTGCTACAACGATGTAATCTTTACCGTCAGCGGTTGTTGCACCATCTGCCAGTGGGTAGCGGAAATACCACATGCTGCCTTGTTTTTCTTTACTCTCAACTTCAAGATCAGAGATGGCAGTGTGGAATTTTGGATCCCAGTTTACCAGGCGCTTACCACGGTAAATCAGATCTTCTTTAAATAGGCGTACGAATACTTCTTTTACTGCTTCAGACAGACCGTCATCCATAGTAAAACGTTCACGATCCCAATCTACCGATGTGCCTAAACGACGCATTTGGCGAGTGATGGTACCACCTGATTCATTTTTCCAATCCCAGATCTTGTCAATGAACGCATCACGGCCATAATCGTGGCGTGTTTTACCTTCTTCAGCTGCAATCTTACGTTCAACAACCATTTGTGTTGCGATACCGGCGTGATCAGTACCCACTTGCCATAACGTATTGTTACCTTGCATACGCTTATAACGAGTTAGCGCATCCATGATTGTTTGTTGGAAGGCATGACCCATGTGCAGGCTACCAGTGACATTTGGCGGTGGGATCATGATGCTGTATGCATCTTTAGTTAGATCGCCGTTTGGCTTGAAGTAACCTTGCTCTTCCCAGTTTTGGTAAAGCGATTGCTCAATGGCTTGGGGATTGTATATTTTTTCCATAGGTCTGCTTTCTAATTCTCAATGGTTGATTGATTATTCGGCGTTCACAGTTAACAGTTGTAACCCTGTTTGACGATAATGTTTATAACGTTCTCGAGCTTGTTGTTTTAGCCCGTCTTGATGCGGTACAAAATCGATAATCTGATTAAAGTTGACTGCAAATTGCGGTGTCTGGTCGTGCAGGTTGATTAGTACCTGATAGCGATGACGGGGCGGTTGAAAACCGATTTCAACGGGCGCGCCATTACGTGGACCTTCACCTTGTAAATTATGTGGTACAAAACTGCTTGCATCTAATTGCCAAAGGTATTCGTCAACCTGATTGGCTGCCGATTCATCGTTGGTGTGAATATAGACGCGTTGTCCTTGCTGATAAAACTCACCAGCTAGTTTACAGGCAAGTTCATGATGCTGCGGCATACTCGCCGCAACGCCATTTTTAGATTCTTGCATAATATAAAAAGTGACTTTTTTCATCTGTAGTTTTGCGCCAATGACTGAGTCATTTACCAATTATAAATATAACAGCACATAGTATCACAAAGGATAGTGATGAAAAATAGAGTTGTCGGCGGGAATACTGTGTTTTGTGTTATTTACGGGAATTAATACTAAACCAAGTCTGTTCCTTAATGTTGAGGGAGACGTTAGAGGGCTAACTCAACCTCGTTGATCTGAATTGTCGGTTCGATGTTAGTATAATTTCTTACATCATCTTGTAATTTTTCGGCGTGAGGAATAAAGGCGGCCATGAAGTTTTCTAAGGTATCGAAATAGTAATGGCACATTGCGACATAAGTTGAATCGATAGTGTTAGATATATCGATACCGCGTTCCACTTTTACGCCTTTAAATCCTTCTGCGTTTGATAATATCTTAATCGACATTGGCATATGGATATTAAGATAATAGTCAAAATCGAAGTGGTAATTGTCCATTTTTTCATAAATACTAGCGATGTTTATCATGATATAACCTTAATATCCTTATTAATGGCATTAGTATAAATTGTTATACTTTGTGTACTTATTACCATACGCTAACTTTATGTGGCAACCATTTTAGAAACCTTTAATTCAGTATTATTTCATACTAAAGTTGATTAATAAGGTGGGGTTTTAGATTAGTTGGGAATAAAAAAGGCCGCTACAGCGACCTTTTGGATATTGACGATATGAAATTAATTAAGCTTCGTCAGCCTGCTGTACTTCATTTCGTTCTGTACGGTTTAGTAAGAATTGGGTCAACATTGGTACAGGACGACCTGTTGAGCCTTTATTTTTACCACTTACCCAAGCTGTACCTGCGATATCTAGATGCGCCCAGTTATACTTTTTAGTAAAGCGTGATAAGAAACAGGCTGCAGTGATTGTACCGCCACCTGGGCCACCAATGTTGGCTAAATCAGCAAATGGACTTTCAATTTGTTCTTGGAAGTCGTCAGTAATTGGTAAACGCCATGCTTTATCTGCGGCTTGGTCAGACGCATTTAATAATTCATGTGCCAGTGGATTATGCGTAGACAGTAAACCTGTGATGTGATGACCAAGTGCAACAACACACGCACCCGTTAAGGTCGCGACATCGATAACAAGTTCTGGATCAAAACGTTCAACATAGGTTAATACGTCACATAATACTAAACGGCCTTCAGCATCGGTATTAAGTACTTCAACGGTTTGTCCTGACATTGTGGTAATGATGTCACCTGGACGGTAAGCGTTGCTACCCGGCATGTTTTCACAACCCGCTAGAATACCGATAACGTTAAGTGGCAAGTTTAGCTTCGCTAATGATTTCATAGTACCAAGTACGCCAGCGGCACCACCCATGTCATATTTCATTTCGTCCATGCCTAAGCCTGGTTTTAATGAAATACCACCGGAATCGAATGTTAGACCTTTACCAATCAGTACAATCGGTTTTGCGTCTGGATCTGGATTACCTTGATAATTAATAATCGACATCTTAGCTTCATTCGCTGAACCTTGTGATACCGCAAGATAAGAGTCCATTTTTAACTCTTTCATTTCAGGCTCACCCAAGATCTGTGTTGTGATCTTGTCACTGTCATCAGAAAGTTGGCGTGCTTGATTAGCAAGATAAACTGGATTACAGATGTTTGGCGGCATGTTTGCTACGTCTTTACATAGACGCATACCACTGGCTACAGCTAAACCGTGAGCAATGGCTTTTTCACTTGTTGGTAAATCACGACGTGAAGTAACGTTGAATACCATTTTGCGTAATGGACGACGCGTTTCTTCTTTATTACTTTTTAGCTGATCGAAACGGTAGCGACTTTCGCGAGCGGTTTCAACGGCAAAACGAATCTTCCAGTAGGTATCGCGGCCTTTAACATTGAGTTCTGGTAAGAAACAAACTGCTTCCATAGAACCGGTTTCGTTTAAGGTATTCATTGTTTTGGTGATAATTTGCTTGTACTGACGCTCATCTAATTCACGTTCTTTACCACAGCCAACTAATAATACACGTTCGCTAAGTACATTTGGTACATGATGAAGCAACAATACTTGACCTGGTTTACCTTCGATATCACCACGACGTAGTAGGGAACTTAAATAGCCATCACTAATCTTATCGAGTTGTTCTGCTGCTGGTGATAAACGACGTGGTTCAAATACTCCGACAACAACACAAGCGCTGCGTTGTTTCTCAGGGCTACCACTTTTTACATTGAACTCCATGGACTCTCCGGTTTCCTAAAGACAAAATCAAATATTTATAACATAATAGGGGGTTATACGTATTTAGTTAATCAAAAACTAAACATTTTCAGATAAAATGGGTGTGCAGTTAACTATTTAAACTGCATTTGTAGCTGAGTTTACCTAATTATGAGCTGCATTTCATACAAAACATTAGTCTAATATAGGTTTTAAGTGATAATTTTCCGATATTTATTTGCTGAGACAGTGAAATCACAAATTGCTGTTTTATTCATCTTATCACTTATCTTTGTGAGCCAGCAGTTCGTTGCACTGCTCTCAAAGGTAATGACAGGTGCTTTACCTGCTAATTTAGTGATGGAGATGTTGCTGTATACTATGCCAGCGTTAGGCACATTAATTTTACCTGTGAGTTTATTCATTGGTATTTTGTTTGCGCATGGGCGGTTGTACGCCGAAAGTGAAATGGTGATCTTAACGGCCTGTGGATATACCCCGAGTCGGATATTAATGTCGTCGTTATTATTATCATCAGTGACGATTGGTCTGGTGGCTTTTAATGCGTTTGTTTATGCGCCTACAGCAGAAGAAGGTCGCGTGAAATTACGCGAAAATATAGATGCTGATGTCGGCTTAGCGACATTGAAGCAAGGGCGTTTTGAGTCGCTTGATGGTGGTCGCGCTGTGGTCTATGTGGAATCTTATGATAGTAATAAATCGCTGCGTAAAATATTTATTGCCAAATCACCCTCGCAGGAAGGGGAGCGTCCTTCTATTGTGTTAGCTGATAAAGGTAACGTGGAGTCTGACGACAATGGCTCACAATGGTTGAAGCTAAGTCAAGGTCTACGTTATGAAGGTGAATTATCACAACGTGATTTCCGTATTGTTGATTTCAGTACTTATCGTGTCTTAATTCAAGAACAAGATGTGCGTGAGCGTGGTCGAAGAACTAAAGCATTACCTACATCGGAGTTATGGAATTCAACTGTATTCGAACACAAGGTGGAACTGCAATGGCGTATTGCCCAAGTCGTATCAATTCCACTCCTCACGTTATTGGTTGTGCCTTTAGCTATGGTTAACCCTAGACAGGGACGTTACGCGAAACTGTTCCCTGCGTTATTAATGTTTTTAACTTATTTCATGTTATTGAGTGCGGCGCGTTCGTCGATATTGGATGAAAAACTACCGTTATCAATCGGCTTTTGGCTTGTTCATTCAGGGGTGCTGGCTTTGGCTATTTCGTTTAATTTAGCCAATTTTTCTTGGTACCATCATCTAGTATATAAAGTGAAAATGCGTTTATCTCGAGGAAATAAGCAGTGATTAAAATTTTAGATATCTATATTGGTAAGGCTATTTTATTTGCCACTATGATCTGTTTGTTTACCCTCGTTGGTTTATCTGCGGTGATTAAATACGTCGAACAATTACGAGCGGTCGGTCAGGGAACATATGGTTTAGTTGAAGCGTTAATATTTGTGATGCTGAAAATGCCCCGCGAAATTACTATTTTTTTTCCGATGGCGGCATTACTCGGTGCGTTGATTGGTCTAGGAGCACTCGCAAGTTCGTCTGAATTGGTGGTGATTCAAGCTGCTGGTCAGTCACGTTTTAAAATTGTACTTTCAGCAATGAAAACGGCTATTCCGATGATGATAGTGGTGATGTTGATGGGGGAGTATGTTGCCCCTTATACCGAGCTAAAAGCTGTTCAATTACGTGGTGAGTCTATTTCTGGTCAATCAATTATCCGGGCTCAAAAAGGGGTCTGGGCGAAAGATAAAGATAACTTTATTAATATCGGCAAAGTGAATAACGGCAGCGAATTACATAATGTCACGATTTATGAATTTTCAGAAAGTCAGCGTTTAGTTAAAACGACCCAAGCTCGTAAAGCGATTTATACAGACAAACACTGGGAATTAACGGGCATTAATATTACGGATTTCAAAAATGATAGTATTACAGTGACAAAGCAGTCTCAATTGCGTTGGGATTCAACGCTGACACCAGAAAAGTTAGATGTGGTAACGATTGATCCCGAGGATTTATCAATATCAGGCTTGTACTCTTATATCACTTATTTAGACAGCAATAAGCAGGATGCAGCAAGTTATGAGTTAGCCTTCTGGCGGAAAATATTTCAACCGATATCGATTGGTGTAATGGTCTTACTGGCGTTGTCTTTTGTATTTGGACCACTCCGAACGGTTACTATGGGCGCACGTATTCTAATGGGGGTGATTGCTGGTTTTACTTTCTACCTCGCGAGTGAAACCTTTGGCCCGATTAGTTTAGTGTACTCGTTACCGCCGTTTCTTGGGGCGGTTGTTCCTAGTGCCATTTTTACCTTCATTGCGATTATACAGTTAAGGAAACATGGTTAACGTGCGAGTTTAATGCTACTGAATATGATGTATCTCTGCTCTGTAGATGCAAAAATGGCAACCTATTTGGTTGCCATTTTTATTGCTGCTTATAAATTCAGCATTGTTCGTTAAGCCTAAACTCAGATAATTATTTCTGTTTTAGCTTGTCAGCGTACCGGAGTAATGAACCGTTTTGATCTTTACTTAAACGTAATACATTGCAGTTCGACCAGTGATCTTGAAAGGCTCTATTTTTAACATCAAACGGTACTTGTAAGTTACCTAAACCACATGCTGCAGTGGCTAGGCGGATAATTGCTTGAGTTAAGCTAATTGCGCTGCCATCGGTATTTTGTACGCGTAAACGCCACGCACGCATACCAACTGTTTGACCGCCGTGTGTCCAAAACCACAAATAGAATCCTGCTACCGAACCCCATACTAATATCGCAAACCAAATTTGGCTGCCTGCATACGCCGCACTATCCACATAACGGCCAGCAATATCGACGATGCCGGATGCAATTAATGCTTCTGCAATACCAAGCCCTATTGCACTGGCAATCGCAGCTATACCAATAACAATAAGTGCGTCATACACAAGCGCACCAATACGCGGGCCAAAAGTGGCAATGGATGCCGTTTCACCTGTTTCAATTTTAGGTGCGTGTTTTGGTTTTCTGAGTTTGTTTTTTTTCGCCATTATGAATCCAGCCATGTCTTCAGGGTTATCTCGAAAGTGGAAACAGTGTAGCAAAAAAAGTGAGTCTTAGTCGTACTAAATAGTCAGTGCTGGTGGACATCAACTGATATACGGTAAGAGTAACAGCACTGATATTTAAGGTTTTGAGTCTCTGTTACACCTTAGTATCAAGTTTAAGTTGCACTTTGCTTTAATTTTGAGCAGTTGATTTTACGATCATTAGAAACGGCTTGCTTGGCATCGTTTGCTATGTATAATACTGACCTATGCCCGAGTGGTGAAATCGGTAGACGCGGTGGATTCAAAATACCTTTGAAAACAAAGCTTTAAACCGAAACTTCGTTCCGGTTTTGCAGTCCTGAATTACACCAAATAAGCCATGTTCCCCCTAAGTTTAACCCCTATCTAAACACCTTGTCTCTCTCTAAATAACACCTAATAAACGCACTTTATTACCCTTAGAAAACTTGCTCCTGTTCATATCTTGTACTTTCTCATGCAGAACTTACGCGCAACATAATTTTACGCTCCTCAGATGGATCCAACAGGTTCCTGTACTTTAACGATCGTTAATTTTGCTGGTGGTTGTAACTGGCAGTATTAGCATGGGGTTAGGTTGGGTGAGATTCCGGTGTTTTACGGTCCAAGTCCTGTCCGCGTCTTGTCCGTTGACTAACCATTGGAATTGGTATGGGTAATTCGGTGGATTTATTAATGCTGAATGTCGTTGCGTGATTTCTTCGTAATTGATTATCGAGGGAAGTGCCTACGCCATATGGTGTTGTGATATGTGTGTGTGATTAGCACGTAGGGAATAGATAATAAGTTACATACACATTTCTCACAGTGATAAACAGATAATGACATCCTTGATCTGACTCTGTTCATATTAGATATTACAAATAAAGGCTACATTTACAGCCTTTATTTGTAGCCTTCATTTAGAGTACCACATTGGTCTTTTTAGCCTCTTCTAAGGCTGCATCTTTAACAAAGATATTAGGGTGTTTTTCTTCTTTGTTGGAAGCATCTAGAATTTTTTCAAACTGGTTACACCCGAATCCAATACGGTATTTGTGGTTTGGGACAGCGCGTTGTGTTTTGTTTGCTTTACTCATCGTTAACTTCCTTAGCTTTTGTTTTTGCAGCATCTCGTAAGAATTTGTTGACACTTATAGTGCCGCCATATTTGCGGATTATATCCATGGCACCGTTGATTTTATCGCAATCTTCTGGAGTTAGTTCTACTTGAACTGCATTTTTATAGGGGCGTCTATTAGTCATTATATTTCATTTCCTCTCTTAATCGAATTTCTTGAATGACATCTTTTTGCTCATTGATGTCATCAAGACTAAAGTTTGTACGAGTGCTGTCGACCACTGCAGGGACAAATACTTCGATAGACTTATTTTCATTGTCTATTTGGCTAGAAAAACCAGCAGAATTGAAAGCATCGCTATAATTTTCTAATACTGATTTTTTAATTCTTGAACGTTCAGTCTCTGCCTTAATATTTTCTGCACTAATTGATACAGTAAAACCCTCATCTGAACCCTCACTTCGTATAGCGCGTTCTCTAGCTATAAATCGTAATCTAGATACTATCGAAGTTTGAAAATCATCGTCTTCCATATATTTAACCCTCTTTAAATTGATATCAATATTAATCTAATTACCATGTAACCTCAATTTAAATATCACTTAACTCCCTGTAATTGTGATCTATGGTGGCTGTAAGTGTGTGTCTTTTAATCCTAACGCCACTTTAATCCATCTCTAAAGTTGTTTTTAGTTGTGTTTAAGTACGAAGTGCGGTCAGTAGATGCAACTGAGAGTAGGTTCGCGAGCATCGATTGTAGCTATCTAGAGCCTGTAAATAATTCAGTGTAATAACTTTTCACTAAGCGTATTTAAACTATCTTCAAAAACATATTAATACCCTGTATTCCTAACCAGACGAGGTATTAATATGACCAGTAATAACACAAATCCCATCACTACCAAAAAATTCAAATTCACCAATGCCAATTTAAAATCCCTACCAGCCAATCCAAGCAATTCATCATCAACAGAACTTAAATTGAATGATTATCAACGTGTATTATGCTCATCTAGTATTGAGGCAATAGGTTAATATGTTGATATAAGTATATTAATAGCTAACTTTCACACCGTGATATTAGCAATGTAGAAGTGTTGCCGATATTCACAAAGTCATTAAGATTTGGATATAAAGGTAAGAATTATCATCACGCAGCAATAAGAATAACGGCAATGTATCCATTGCTATAAACGAGTTCTGAAATATAGTGTAAGTATCTGATTTAAAATTAAGTATCAGGTTATGACTAAACTATGAGCCGCATAATATCGTCATGAAATATATCATCTAATGCTCATGTTAAATGACGTGAAATTATTACCATCGCAGAATAAAACCGAATAATGAGTACTATCCCCTGTCCATCCCCTTAACCCTCGAACCGTGAATACCGTCGTTATAATCCAGGTCAGTGAATATCTGTGGCGTTCTGCTGGGGGGCTTGCTGTGACTCTACTCTAAAACTTGGCTGTCTGATTTAGTTCCCGATATGATACTTAATTCGTAATCGATAATAGTGAAGAATCCTTATTAGAAGTGGTGTGTGCGTATGTATGTATGTATGTATGTATTAGTGTCGCTGGTGATAGATGACAGTTACCACGTATTAATATTACTGCTCATTGCAATTTTGTTTTTAGCTATTGACAATTAATACTATTGGAGTATATTTTGACCTACGCGCCTGACTGCGTAGGGTCTCCCTTGGACTAACGTCAACAACCTTCAATCATTTTTATATTAAGTTAATTTTAATATTGTTTGTTACTCATTATTAATAATACAAGGGGCATTGGTGAATTCGTTCATTGATTAATGAGTTAATACGAACAAATTAGGAGCTAACTTATGTTAAATATGCAACGCCAGATATTTCCTCTTATTGATACTAGTGATTTTAAAAAAATCCTTAATAATCTACATAAGAATACCCGTCGTACAGACATCACTTTGACTGATTTCAAAAATGAAATTGTAAAGATGATTGGCTATGATAATTTTTCTCATTTTAGTAATTCAGTATTGAAATCTAAACAGATACCACAGTATGCCGACTATGTTAATAACCATGGGTTTAACTATTCGAACGGTGGTTATTTAATATATCTGCTTCAGAAAGAAATTAGGAAATTATTAGGTATACCTCTTGACCTGTATACAAACTTTTTAGATGAGCAAATGGTAAGATTTACAAAAAAGAAACCTTTCTTAGTGATCAATGGCTCGGTCTATTTTGAAGCTCAGTTTGACATGGCTTTAAAAAGTTTAGACAACAACCCGTCTTCTAGAATACTTCTTTGTTTGGCTCATGATAAGAATGATGCACTAACTTGCTATTCAACCCTCCTTATTGAAGACCCTTTTCAGCATATTGTCTCATTTTACGATGATTCGGATATTGGTGATGTGCGTGATTTTCAGCTATCTCACTTGCAACCAAACTGTGCAAGCCCAGTTTGGGTTGATGATAATCCTGATGATTTACAGCAGTTAAAAAGACCTGATATAGCATTAAATTTTTGGGCTGAAAAGAATAAAAGCAAAAGGTTGTTAGAGCTTCTAGACATTGCAAAAAATGATACTCGTTTTAGCTGTAGAATTTATCTCGATGAGTTTAACTCAAATTGTAAATTTAAAGATGATCTCTCGATTAAAGCCCATAGGTTGTTTATTTTAGAAATAAATACACCTGATGGATTATTATTATCATCACCAGAATATGCTGCCAAGCATTATTTTGATGAAGATATTACTGCTGAGCAGTTAAGAACTGCAGGTTCTATAGTCCAAGTGGTTAAAAACATAAAATCTAAATTAGTAGAGGTATATGGGCCTGTAAGTATCTATATCATTTCTAACGGCGTCTCGCTTTTAGAGTCCTGTGATCGTGAACTTGTGATTCCCCTTTCCGAAGTATTAAAAGGAGAGTTTTTTAGTGATGAGCATCGCGATGGTGTTCTTAAGTCTTTTGGAATAAAAAACTTACCAAATATTTGGAAACAGTAAGATGAAAAATTTAGATTATAAAAAACTGATTGAAGAGAATAAAGTTTACTATATTAAGTACGGACGAGGAGCTGTTATTGGTGTTGCTAATGAATCTTTAAAGGATGGTTCTGGTCCAGTACATGAAGTTATAACCGCCTTAAACTCATGTACACAAGAGCCTGCGTTAATAAAATCAATAGAGTTTATTGATGACTACGTAATATTCGATATTATCATAACCATATCTACATCTCGGGGTTTTATGGTGGCGGATGAGTGTGAATATAAAGCAACAAAGAAAATTCCATTATCACAAATCACATTTGAATATTTCCAATTAAATAACTAAACGTATCTAACCCCAAATCAAGAACATATTAATACCTGGTATCCCTAATCAACGAGGTATTAATATGACCAGCACCAACCCCAATTCGATTACCACCAAAAAATTCAAATTCACCAATGCCAATCTAAAATCCCTGCCATCCAACCCAACCAATTCATCATCAACAGAACTCGAAGTATCCGATACTGAAATCATCGGCTTGAAATGCCTATCCGGTAAAACAGGTAATAAACGCTTTCTATTACGTTATAAGTTTAACAGTCGTAAATGTAGCATCACTATCGGGCGTTTCCCTGATATTGATATCAACCAAGCTAGAAAGGTAGCGAGAAAATATAAAGGCATGATTGCTGATGGTATTGACCCTAAAGCCGAACGTGACAATAAAGTTGATTACCCAACGGTTAAGTCATTCTTCTACGATACGTACTTACCACTGGCAAAGCGTCGTAAGAAAACATGGGGTATTGATGAAAAACGATTTCGTAAACACTGTAATGCTATTGCTAATATTAAATATAACGAGCTGACCGTTAGCCATGTAATGAAACTTCACTTAACCCTGAGTGAAACTAAATATAAAGATAAACTATACGCACCAGCTAGTTGTAACAGGGTTTTGGCACTCCTCAAGACTATGGGGAAATTGACGTACTCAATGCACGATATAATCAATGTGGCGGATAGGGTGTCACTATTACCGGAGAACAATGCCCGTACTCGTTATTGTGACATTAATGAGACTAAACGCATCATCAAAGCTGCTAGAGCCTATCCGAAGAAAAGCTTTGGTAACTTCATTGCATTGCTGCATCTGATTGGCTGTCGGGAAAGTGAATTACGTTTCAGAGTACATAGTGATATTAATTACGAAAAGCGCACGCTGACTATCCCACGGACAAAAAATGGTACTTATCACATCATTTATCTGTCTGACCTTATGATAGAGATACTGCAATCCATCCCTAAAATATCGGGCAATAATTACCTTTTCCCTGCTCCACATAAAAATGGGAAACCAATAGCGCGCCCTCGTGATTCCTTCGATATTATTAAACGAATAGCGAAGATAGATAATCCTGATGAAGTGTTATTGCATACCGCTCGTCATTCAGTTGCGAGTAACCTAATTTCTAACGGTGTTGATATCAGTGCTGTTCAGAAGTTACTTAATCACAAGGACATATCTAGCACCTTACGTTATGCCAAATTAAGCGAGGGTAAACAACGTGAAACAGCGTCAATGATATCGAGCATGGTAGGAGGGTGATAGTAAGGTTGTTTATTAACATAGCGTAATAAATCAAGGCTGAATTATATATTAATAACCTGATATTGATTGTTAATACATAAGGAATACAACCAATGAAAGTGATTAAGAACCTCAGCCTTGTTAATGAATTAAACCTACCTGAGCAAGTTAAAACCGCACTACATTCTGAGTTAACTGACCCATTTGATGGTTGCTTGAATACTACCGCTGACTTCTGGCATGAATACGATACCTTTCTAATTCTGCTAGAAGAAAGCGATGTTGATAGTTCATTACTTGATGCAGATGAAGATATGCAATATTTCATTCAATACGTAACGGATAACCCTGAGTTTGTCGTATTGTTGAATGATGATACTTGTCCATATCTTCTAGCCTTATCAGTCACTACAACAGTGGGTGGTGGCTGTTATCTATTAGCACCATTAACTTCTAACACTAATGCCGTCACTGCATTAAGCAAATTGATCTAATTCACCTATTAAACCTAATCTAACCATCATTATTAAAGGATTTTCTATGAGCCGTAAAACTAACAACACCAATAAAACTAACGATACCACTACTGATATTCAACTTGATGATTCGGTAATTATTACTGATGAAAATACTGATAATGAAGTAGCAGCTGAACAAGTAGAAGATGCACCTGTTGATGAACAAGCTAAGCCTGAGAAGTTCGACCATTTCAGCAATATTGTATTATCAGGTAAAGGTAAGAAACTAAGTCCTAAAACAACTAACCATGTTTTCTTTGATGTGGCAGAGCATGATGAAGAAGGCGAGTTATATCTCAGACTCAGTGGTAATGAAGGTGGAGGGTTACATTCTAAAGAATGGATTAACTTAACCAAGTTGTTTGCAATTCTGGATGAACAAGTTGATAAGCCATTTAAAAGTACCACCCTTAAACCTACATTCAAAGGTGCTAGTGCTAATAATGCTGGCTTTCTTGCTGGTGTATTACGTAGTGATGATATTGGCTTGATTGCTCAATCTGGTACTAGCGTATTTCTGCATGTATTAGCTGCTGACTATGAGGAGAAGAAAGCTAAGTTGTTAGCATTAACTTAATCCACGCTGCTTATTCACTACTTACATACCTAAGAACCTACCTAAACCTAATCCCACAAACTTACTAACGGAACTCATTATGAAACTGAACTTTGATTCGGATGGCCTACTCGTGCCTGTCACACCTACTTTGATGGATTTACTTGCCAAGGTCGCTCAAGAGCAAGATATACCAACAGGCATTAACACAATTGTATTTAACTTTAGAGATAGTGCTTACAACAGTGAAGATGGTGGTTTTCATCCTGTTGAAATTAGTATCACAAACCATAACGGATTGTGGCAATTTGATTACATCACCTCGTTCAGTTACCAAGGCTATCACTACCCTGAATTAGCGAAAGAAATTGATTTTGATATGCGCAATGGTACTGGCTTGGTGTATCCATTACCTATGTGCTCTTTACATGAAGTTATGGATTTCTATCCAACATGGGAGATGAACTTTTGTAATTACCAAAGTTTTGCTGCATTTGATGAAGTTAAAGTCAGTACGTTTTAGCTGATCTGCGTAAAGGTCAGGAAAAAGCCTGATTATGGACCGGGGGGAAGCTAACTACTTAACGGGTGTAATTAGACAATACCCATCAAGCCTTACGTAGCAAGGCGTGACGGGTATTGTCACACCACTTTATGCTTTTAAAGCAGAGGATACTTAATCCTTTTACAGAAAACGGCTGTTTCAGTTGGTAATGGTTGATGCTTAATGAAGTAAAAAATACCATCGAAAATAATCACCCCATTGCTCGATAGGCAATAGGGTAGGTGGCTTAAATTAATGTAATTGGGGTAATGAAATATTAAAAATTAGAACAGTAATTTACTGATGAAAATCTAATATATATCCCTATATATTAAACCTGCTAAAGCGCAGTTATTATTATGTTTAGTAACTACGGGTGAAAAATAAGCCCATTTTGAACCTTTCGATAACCCATATCGGTTTGCAGGTTGATCAATTTTAAGTATCTGGTTAACTCACATTAGTAACTTTGATTTTAGCTAACTATGTCAATTTAAAGTGGGGGGTAGTCCTATCCCGAAGTTAAAAACCAACAGTATGCAAAATAAGAAAATGAAGTTTAGCTGTGATTTGTATCGGATTAACACCTACCTCAAACTAACAGCATTACATCATCTTGACGCGCTCTAATGACGCGTACAAATCGCGGATAAGTTCATGCTTTAGACTCACTGGTGATAACACTTCAACATGGGGCATCCAAGCCTTCAAAATAGGAATCACATCGTGTAATCGTGTTATCTGACTGCTAATCAGTAATGAACCGTCATCCATTTCTTTTAACACCTGAATATTAGGGAGTAAACCACCATCAAGAAAGCGTGAAGCAACATGGGAATCAACTTGTATTAGTACATCTAACTTGTCGATATCTATCCATTGCATCCCTTGCCTAATGATTTCATTTTGTATATTAGCTTGCGGTTTATATTTATCGCCACTGAGCTGTAACTGTGAAATATAGGCAATTCTGAATGAGTGTAAGTGGTTCTGGCAGACTGCGGCTAGATACCAGATACCTCTGTCATTTACCAAGCGGTAGGGGTGGGCTTGTTCGAGTAATTTATCTTTATATGTAAATGAAATCTGTTGCTGTGAACTAATCGCGCTAGCCAATACATCAAACAAATCAGTAAAACTTGAGACATCCTCAATACGTACATTCTTGAATAGAAATATTGGTACATCATTGGTCTGCCAGTTGTTCATGTTGAGCTTAATCGGGATGAGTGATTCGAGTCCCATATTGTGAATGAACTTATTCATGTTATTAGATGATTGCTGCCTAACACTGCTCATATCAAGAAAGTAACAACCTTCTTCACGAATCAAAGGTAAATAGGACAACCTTTCAAAGTCACGCCATATCGTTCTTTCATGTACGTTAAATTCAACTTCCAAGTCTTTTAGATACAGTCGTTCACCAGTATTTAATCGGGCAAGGATAGTACCTAGGCGCTTGGCTAATTTCTCATTCTTACTTTTCATTTAACTAGATTAAACCACTGCACTGACAGGTTGAGTCAGCCGTTATTATTTCTAATCTAAACCCATTAGGTTAGCAGTATTGTTATTAGTTTCATGAAGCAGTAACAGTAAGGCGTGAAGCAAAAATCAATAATTTCAAGTATCACTGACTCAACCTGTCAGTCGAGCATTTCATAATACCCATCAATTAATTTAAATATTAAAACAAAGGAAAACAATCAATGAACAAATCAATCATGCTGCTGAGTCTATCTTGCCTATTTGCATCAACAGCGGTATTAGCTGGCGGTACTATGGGTGGTAATCCGGGAGACATTTCTAAGATGAAATCAGTTTTAGAAGCAAACTGGAATGGTAAATCAGACATTCAACATACGGCCTCGTATGGTGTGATTGTTCAATGGAAAGCTGATGTTTGCGGCACGTTAAATGGCCATATCACCGATACAACTAAATGTACTAAAACGATAAACGTAGTTAATTCAACTAATCAATAAATCATAATAGGGAAATATCATGACAATCAAAAAAATCTTAACAGTAGTCACAACATGTCCAGCCTGTGGTCAACGTGCTTACGATGATGGTAGCTGCCAAGTTTGCGGTCATTCTCACTAATCAGGAACGAGCTAAGATGTCATTTTTTAAGAAGTTGAGTAGTAACCTAAAACTATGGACTTGCCATAAGTGCGGAAAGAAGACAGAAGCTGCTGGTGGCACTTCATGTAACCGATGCGGTAAGTGGGTGTGTAATTCACATAAAGCATCTGGCGGAGTTTGTAAGGGCGGTTGCTAGCCAAAATTTAATAAATTACAACACTTAACACAGCGCCATATCAGCAATGATATGGCGCTTTTTTATATCTGAAACAAAGAAGAAAATATTATGCCTGTTGCAGCTTTTTCCAATCCCATATTTGGTATTGGATTTATCATCGGCTACGCCATCTATAAAGAATTAAACAAGGAGTAACACCATGCCATTACCATTGATTTACTTAGGATGCGGATTGATTTCAGGGTTCTTATTTGCAGCGAATGAAACCAAGATTACAAGTAACCATAAATCTAAACGTGCTTAATGAATCTAGTATCTGTTCGGACATTATGACGTAATGAAAAAGTCATTTCCCAGCTGGGTTTGGAAAATGACTTTTATTATTTTTTTTCTAGGTGATTCTATTAATATAAGGGGTCGTTGCTTAACTTCGTTAACCCCCTCACCCCTTATATTAATGCCTATATTAGTGAATAAATTACCCACTAATACAGACATACCAATAAATCACACTCAATACCCGCTATCAACCATCACCTCTGATTTTAGCAACAGTGTAATCAAACTCTTCAATAACCTTACGACAGCCCCAGTTAGGTTTATTAGATAAACATACGATGAAGTACGCTCTAATTCTAAAGATATCAGGTATAGCACCATGCATCATTTCAATGTCATTTACGATGGCATCAAATTCCTTAATTCGCGCAGTTTTTCCTTGATTAGCCTTGAGAATCACTCGAGCCTTAAACGCTTCAACAAATAAATTAAATGTACTCATTTTTATTTTTCCCTATGTATGAAATAGCCCTTCGATGAAACGTTAGGACAATTAAAATTTTAACTAATTTATTGTTGATTTAATTCCGTATAAAAATAGACAATTAAGCTGTATCTCTGCGCGTATATCTATTAGGCGGCGCAGTGGGTGTTAATGCAAGTCCTTGTTTTAACTTCGTTAAAGCCAAGGTCTTAGATATTTATATGGGTAAGAGATAATGCGCAACCTAATCCAGTGATATTAAACCAGTAATCAAGAACCTTAATTCATCACGAATACCAGAACTTACCCATGATATTACAGCGCTTAATTATCACTGGATGTATTAGCCATCAAGATGCTACCCAACTATCCCCATCAGATTAAGCAGTGATAAATCATATAAGAATCTCAGACCTAATTTGTTACGAGTAGTCGGGTAAGCAATCTCTGCGCAACTATCAATGCTTAAAATTAGGAGTGTAAATGTAATCTTGGATGGGATGCGCAATATCTCTTACCCATATAAATATCTAAGACCATCCTCTCAGCCCTTTAATCACGGGGTTCTATCATCGACCACTGTGCGCAGAGTAGGCAATAAAATCGCAACAACTTGATGAATGTTGTTATTTAGGAAGGTAATTACAGCATGTGGGTATGAAAGTATTATGATGTTAGTTATTTGACTAAAGGTATGGAATTAAATGGCTGATACTAAAACAGGTTTTATAAACACCCCGAGTGGTGTTGAGCGTTCAATGCAGACTATCCATGGTGCTTTACTGTGTGAAGAGACAATCGTGTTATTAGGTATGAAAGCTAAGACTATCGACTTTAAGCAATATGATACTGAGACTGCTGCATCTAGCGTATTTGCTAAATTGGTTGTTGAGTTGAAGAAAGCTGATGTTCAGAAGGGCGATTACTTTATTGAATTACCTAATGGTAATTTATTGCGTAAAGGTCAAATCATGGCAATTGAATTGATCTCGACGCTTTATAAGGGCTTCATCTTACGTAACGAGTATGATGAAATTGTTGATTTCGTGGGTTTGCTAGATGAAAGTAAGCATGAGACTTTTAAAGTAGAGCTGCTGAAGGCACTTGAGGTGAAGGTAAAGAAACCTGCACTCTATCAACCAGACTGGGATAAGTTGGGATTACGTTAATAAATAAATTAGGTCCGATTATCTTACCCGCATGATATAGACATTTGGTATACAGCATGACAACTACATTATCCCCAGAACAGACTAAAGATGAACAAGACGAGAAAACAGTAGTATCTACCCCTGTGAAAAAATCAGATAAATATGTAAGTACAATTTCATACTCCACTATTAGAGGTGGTGAAGCTACTGAAAGGGCTACTCAAGATGCTCAACTTCAAAACCTCATGGATGGAATCAGGCGTCGTTTTGGTCCTGAGTATCAAAAAGACAGTACTACTGAATTACGAAAATACTTAGCTAATAGGGTTAAACCTATTAAAGAAAATAAAGATGTAGAAAAGGAACTGATTCACTATCACATTGACCGTAAATCTCGATTTAAATATCTAAAGGCTCAAGGTAGTAATATTCATATCGGTATTGATACTGAGTTTGAATATGATGAAGAGAATGAATGTAATAAGATCTTATCTTACCAATATTGTTTACTGACCGCAGATGGTCGTGAATTTAAGGGGGTTGATTACCCTGCGAGTACCGATAAAAAAGACCGTTTTGATTTTAATAACTATATTTTCCAGATCATAAATTATGCTAAGAGACATGGTTGGCTCTCTGAGTACCCAGAGAAAACATTTATTTATGCCCACTTCATGAGAGCTGATATAGCTTCATTCGATGCTTATTGGAATATCAAAAGTAATAAGTTAGATGCCGTTAAGGCTGTAGCTAGTAATGCGCGCGGTGATTATGGTTTAGATTTACGTGCTATTGGTGCATCGCAGTACAAGCCAAAATATGTGACTTATAAAAATAATGGTAAACGTCTAGAAAGAACGACTCTTCACCTAAAAGATACATTATTCCTTTCTCCCGGACGTTGTTCACTTGATGTTATTGGTGAGGCCATTGGTATCCCTAAAATTAAGCTTCCGGCTGGTTACTCTATTGAAAAAATGAGTAAGTTATTGGAAGAGAACAAGGGGGCGTTTGAGAAATATGCCGTACGTGATGCTGAGATAGCCGTTAAATACGGTCGTTATGTAGAGGAATTTGCGCTTACTGAATTAAATGATGTATTTGATAATGATGATAGTGAAGCTAACGATGCTGGTGCAGTGTCTGAAGGTGGTGCTAAAACTAAAAATAGCTCATCTAATCGAATTAAGTATCTCCCTAATACGCTTGGTAATTTGTCAGTAGCGTTGTTTAAAAATGTATTTGCTGATAAATATGAAAAGAGGGCTGCTGAAGCTGAGAGCTATACTGCTCCCTTGATCCCAAATATGGCATTTAATGAAGTGTTTGGGATGGAGGAAGTTATATCTTATAAATGGGATGAACGTAGGCATCGTTCTATACCAAATAAATTAACTGTGTTATCTGGTGAGCGTGATAGGAATGAATCAACAGCTCGTCGGTGTTTCTTTGGTGGAAGGAATGAGGATTATGTGTTCGGACCGTCAGCTAAAGATGCTGTCAGTGATTGGGATTTAGCAGGCGCTTATACTACAGGGCTCGTTGATATTTTACCTGTGAATTACAGAGCTGCTTTTTCTTCAACAGATATTGAAGACTATCTAGGTCATGTTATGGGCTTTGCTTATGTGAAGTTTAAGTTTGATGAAGGTACGCGATTCCCTTCATTGCCAGTTAGAACCGAACTATATGGTCTTTATTACCCGTTGGAAGGTGAGACTTATTGTACTGCCCCTGAGATTGCAGTGGCTTATAACATGGGCTGTAAAATTGAAATACTATACGGTGATATTATTCCTTGGGTTAATGATGCAGAGCCTATCTTTGAACCTTTTACTAAAGTGATCCGTAAGCTACGGAAAAAACATAAAGGAACATTTGAAGAGAAAATCGTAAAAGACGTGGGTAATACTGCGTATGGAAAAATAGGACAGGGTGTCGGGTTTCAGCGTAATAAATTTGATACTAAAACAGGGTTGAGTAAGCCCAATGGTAATTCGCCTCTTACTAATTCATATTTCGCATCTCATGTAACAGGATTTATCAGAGCAGTATTATCAGAGCTATTAGATAACGTTGATGATGATATTACAGTTTATAGCGCGACCACCGATGGTTTATTGACTGACTTGGGTAATGCTGATGCCATGATCATTGATGAGTACGATTTAGACGGTAAAATATACCAATCTACAACTGCGCGATTTAAAGCTTTATGTGCTCGATTTGGTGATGATGATGCACTTGTATTAAAGCATCAAGTTAAACAAATCATAGCAATGAAAACACGCGGACAATTGACAGCTGAAATGATGGAAGATGATGGTACTAATCCTGAAATGTCTGCGCTATATAAGAAGCCTGTTACCGCCAAAGCAGGTATTAAGCCACCTCGAGATTGCCCTAATGAAAATGATTGGATGGTTGATCTCTTCTTAAATCGACAACCTTCTGAAAAAGTAGCGAATAACTGTATTGTTTCTGAACGTGATATGTATCTGCATGAGTTAGATTTAATTGAAATCAAACATGATAAGTATCTGAATCTTGATTTTGATTTTAAAAGACGTCCAGTAAACCCTTCTATGGTTGATGTTCGTAATCCTCTTACGGGTAAGACAGTTAGTCACCTTACGTTTGATACTGTGCCATGGAAGAATCATAAGGAAGGTGAACTTGCTCGTTCTGCTTTTGACGGTTGGCGAAAAGGTAAGTTAACACCTGTAGAGCCGAGTGAGGAACCTAGCGATGAGACTGATAAGAAATCAAGTAAGAAGCCTGAGAAGAAGCCTAAGAAGGTGAGAGTAGGCGGTAATTGCCTTAAAACGCTTGATGACTGGGATAACTGGATGGACTTTTACAAGATTAAAGCTGTGATGACAGTGAAAGGTCAGAAGTATGAAAATGACAGTTCTGAAGGGATATTCAAGCGCTTAGTATTGACGGCATTGACCAATGATTCATGGGGATTGTCTAAGGATACACCTGATGGTACAAATCGTACTTACCCTGAGTTAATTAAGCTATTTACTAACGCTGGTTATCCCGTTAAGAAATCAGATTTTACTAATGCTAAGAACCGTAAGATTGAAGAACACATGATGCCAGCAGCACCTAAGTCTATACCGTTACTTAAATGGGTTATGAGTCAATATCCAGATATGGAAGTTGATAAATTTTTCATGAAAGAAGAGTTTGATGAGGTGATGGGGTTAGTTAATAAATCTTAAAGCCTACGTTCTATAACGGGAATCTATGCCCATCTTCTCGTTACTTGTTACTGGCGAACCAAGAACTGGTTGCTGGTGGTTATATCGAGAAGATGATTACGTTATTGAATCAGAAAGCCCGTAGGGTGAAGGCTGAAGGTAGATCGTTGGGATTATCGTTGGATGCCGTTAGTGTGAAATTAGGTGTTGATAAACTGCTGTATACGGTTGAGTTTGAGTGAACTGTTAGTAAAGTAAGGGGGGAATTTTTATCTTGAGTCTGATTATGTCGAATAGCTTAGAGTTATGGCGAGAGTTATTTAATATCAGCGAGTGTGTTTTTAATGTAAGTCATTAAAAGTTTTATTGATTGGCGTGGTAATCACTAAGGTGCCAAGATGTAAATAGACGATTAATTCAGGAAACTTAAACATAACAGGGCGGGAATGTTGTAAATGTTGATTAATCATATGTTTACCATTGAATATCGAGCAGTACTGCCACATATATATATTAAATCTATTAATGAGGAATATATATGTCGTATCTTTTTGATATTAATAATTTCAGTCAACGTTTCTTTCAGTTAACGGAACACTGTTCTTGGGAAGTTCAAGGATTTGTTGATATGAATAATAACGTATTACCAATTGACTCTGATTCAAAAGTGCTCAGTACCGTATTTGAACGATTTGCTAGTCCAGCGCTGCGTTCACTAGCTGCTGAGTTCGGTTATGTAGTTGAGACTGCAAATCAGACAACATATCCCGACTTTACCTTGACTAAATATGGTATGAACGGCTGTGTAATCCACCGTATTGCTCTGGATATTAAGTCCACGTATATTGAACCAAAATATCACAACCCACAAGAATTTAAGAAAACTAAGATGACTCTTGGTAGCTATAATTCATTTATCCGCAATAATACTAAGAATATTCTTTACCCTTATAGCACATACCATGAACATTGGGTTTTGGGGTTTGTATATTTCCGTAATGCTGCTTTTGAAGAGTATACACTAGAGAATCTTCCTCAGCGTGGCGACATCTATTGTCCATATTCCGTTGAATCTATTTTCATTCGTGAGAAAGTTGATTTGACTGGTATCCGAGCTGGTAGTGGTAATACGAAGAATATTGGGTCAGTCGATATTTCTTATCCTCGTGGTTTTGAATATGTAAATGGGCCATTCACTCAGTTTCATCATAAGAAACAGGCTTGTGATTATTATTGGACTAATTATGAAGAGTTAAAGTTTGATATTACAGATAGTGATTCATTGTATGACCATCCGGAAATGGTACAATTTCGATAAATTAAAAAAAAGAAGAATAATGGAGGGGGCTGGGCAAGTAATTGATCCCCCTTCCTTTTTATGCTGGTCTAGCAATGATAATTAATTCTTCGTTGGTATTCGTTTTACTTAGTGCGTATTTGTATTCGCCAGCAGAGTGTATTTCAGCAACTCGACCATTTGTTGACATTGCTTTTGCTGCTTCAACGGGAATTGGTAATCCATCGCTTCTGTAGCTGAATACTATTGTAGCATTTGGCCAGCGCTCACAGATTGCAGTTAACTCTATTAATGCAGTATCAGGTTTTAGCCATGCACTTGGTTTTTTGACTATAGGCTTATGTGGGTATTTATCATTAGCAGAACCGAATAATTGATAATCACATAATCCTTCAAGAAAGTGATAAAAATTGCTGTAATCAACAGAAGTACCCTTGCCGTTTATATAAGGAGGGTCTAGGTAAATTAGATCAAAATCATTTGAAAAAGAATCTAGTTCTGAGGAATTAAACCCAGTAACATTCTTATTTAGTTCTTTCACTTCATTGATCGGGAACTTCTTTAACTCATTGATACACTTTATCGCGTGATCAAACATTGAGGTGTCCCAAGTTTTTTTATTGCCGAATGAACGCTCTACCTCTTTAGTTCGCATTTCTAAATTTGCGCGATGAAATAGATTATACGGTCTTTTTTTTGTTAAAGCCTGCCCTATTGCATAGATGTAAACTGATTTAGCAAAATCATTGTATGTATTGATATTTTGGCAAAATCTATCAATTTCAATATTTTCTGAATCGATGAAATAGATATTATGAAAATGCTTAGAGACTAATTTTTCTTCATTGACTGGTAGTTTATAGAGTAAATCCTCTAAGTCTTTCTTAATCTCAAGATTATTCAAATTATCAAGGTTAAATTGTTGGAATACTTTAGCTGTATTTTGGTTATAAAGCATAAAATCATTTGAACTAATATCTTTGTCTAAAGTTCTAAATAATAGTGATACAACACCTGAACCGCTAAACATATCTAAAGCTTTCGTGTAATTTACTGTGCTTAATGCTGTAGCTAATTCCGGCAATATTTTGCGTTTTGACCCTTGATAACGAGTCGTTGGGAATTTTGGTAGATCTAATGCTTTAACTTTCATACGGTTGACACCACTATTGTCAATGTTGCAGTCGATAGTAAGTTGTTGATTTTCTAGCATTTATAACCTGGTTATTTAGTTGGGTAAGTGGTATCATTATAAGCATGTATTGATGATAATGAAATATTTGTTCCTATAATTATGAAAAACTTACATTTCCTACTTAGATATAGTGACAAGCTATCTGGTGCTGATACTATTGGTGAGCATCAATTCATGATTGAACAGCATGGTAGTGTATGGATGGGGAAGTTCGGCGTCGGTATGAGTAACCGATTTGTTGAGATAGCTAAAAAGCAGCTTGAAAGAGGTGAGCCTTGCTTTCTTTACTTGATGCATGGGGCTAAATATACCTGTAAAGCTAACATTATCGATTTAGTTGCAGCTAAAACTAGTCAAGGTGAGATGTCTAGTATACAGCCATCCATTACACCTTCTTATTATCGTAAGAAAAGATGTTCAATTTGGTTTAAATTGTCGGTTATAGAACCAATGAATAGTGATGACTTACAGTATTTGTGGTTATTTAATGATCCTGCCTCTCACCCTTGTTCTGGTGGTATGAGAGGGTTGATTTACCTAACTTATAATGATGCTCCTCCTCCTCTGAGTTCGTCAGTTATTGATTCAAGACCTAGTATCTATACTGAATCATTATTCGATTAATTTTTAATATCTAATTATATAGATCTAAATCCTATATTTTAGCTAATTCGATACAGCTAGATTACTTTTTAGGGTGTCAGCTTATTGATTCTTGTGCGGTGTCTTACGCGGTTTATTTAGTAAATAATATTCTTTCCTGTCCAGTTTCCGGTCCATCAATTATGACTTGTCATTCAGGCTTTAAAGAGATTTTGAAAGTGGTTATACGTAGCAAAAATTTGTGAATGTTAGTTGTGCTGAATGGTCCGCTCAGGTGGATGATGGGCAGTAACAGCGCCTATCTTTATTCCAATGCTAATGTTAGTTGGTTATGCACCTGAAACGATTCAAGCAGCATATCGTATTGGTGATTCTGCAACGAATATCATTACGCCGATGATGAGCTACTTCGGTCTTATTCTTGCTGTTGCAACGCGCTATATGAAGAATCTAGGTATCGGTACGCTGATTGCGACTATGCTACCTTATTCAATTTGTTTCATGGTTGGTTGGAGTATCCTATTCTACGTTTGGGTATTTGCCTTCGGTTTACCAGTTGGTCCTGGTGCCGCTACGTTCTATACGCCTTAATCGTTATAGATTTGATCCTTTAACTTAGGTGAAGCCTAGGTTAAGTGACCCGAGATAGTTGGATAACCGATTATTACGGGTCTTTTTTATGCCAAATATACTTGTTAGTTCAAATCAATATCTGCAATAAAGCTGTCTTTATGTGGTTAGTTAGCACTGATATTTAAGGTTTTGAGTCTCTGTTACACCTTAGTATCAAGTTTAAGTTGCACTTTGCTTTAATTTTGAGCAGTTGATTTTACGATCATTAGAAACGGCTTGCTTGGCATCGTTTGCTATGTATAATACTGACCTATGCCCGAGTGGTGAAATCGGTAGACGCGGTGGATTCAAAATCCTCTTCCGAAAGGAGTGACGGTTCAAGTCCGTCCTCGGGCACCATATATCATATGACAAAGCCTCAGCTAACGCTGGGGCTTTGTTGTGTCTAGCACAATCAAAAGCTTAGAGCTTCTTTCCTTGATTCATATTCCCAAAAACACACACGAATAAACTCACGTTATTACCCTTAGAAAATTCACTCCTGTCCATATCCGGTACTTTCGCATGCAGAATCTGTGCGCAAGGGGATCTCACACGATCCAACTCTGTCCTGTACTTTGAGGATTGTTAATTTTGCTGGTGGGTATTGATTGCAGTATTAGCATGGGGGAAAGTTAAGTGGGATTCCGGTACTTTACTGTCCGTGTCCTGTCCCCGTTTTGTCCTTTGGAGTTGGTATGGGTCATTCGGTGGGTTTATTGATGCTGAAAGTCATTGCGTTATTTTTTCGTAATTGGTTATGGCTGAGAGTGCTTATGCAGTATGGGGTTGTGGCGTGTGTGATTAGCAGGTAGGGGCAAGATAATAAGTAACACACACGATCAGTATGCTCACGTTGTTGCGTTGTTGCGTTGTTACATTTGTTTGTGATTATGATTGTATCTTGCGTATGAAGTAATGGTGATATAAGTGAATTGTGTTAGCTTGAAGCTACATAACTCGATGATTATTCTTAGAAACAAGTATCGTTAGACTAATGTTGAGTTCAATAATTTAAATTGTACCGTTGATGGAGTATTTTTAGGATGATATTCGATTTTACTGAAATTAAAAATTCAGATGATTTTGAGTTTTTTCTGAAAAGTTTTTAAAACTGACGTATCTCAATACTACAACAACTGATGTGGTTTAATTCTAC
>NZ_FPLG01000060.1:0-2732 GCF_900120065.1 Moritella viscosa | reverse complement strand
ATTTGGTGATTCGCCAGTTAAATAAGATGATAGGTAGCAGCGACCTTCGGCCATGATGCATAAACTACCAAAGGCAAATACTTCGAGTTCAACATCGGTATTACGGGCCAATTGTTTTACTTGATGAATGGATAATACGCGGGGTAATACTACCCGACTGACATTAAAATTATTAGTATAAAAATTAATGGCTTCCACATTTGTTGCTGATGCTTGCACGGATAGGTGTAACTCTAAATCTGGGTATTTTTTGGTTGCGTAGTCAAGTACTGCTACATCAGAGATAATAGCGGCATCTACCCCCATGTCAGCGCAACGATCAACGGCGCGTTCCCAACGTTCTAATTTTCCTGGGTGAGCAAAGGTATTGATGGCCACGTGTAAATGACGATCATGACTGCGAATATAATCGACCGCTTTATCTAGTTTTTTATCAGTAAAGTTCAAACCAGCGAAATGACGGGCATTGGTATCGTCTTTAAAACCGATATAAACAGCGTCAGCGCCATTATCAACCGCTGTTTTTAATGCCGGTAAATTACCAGCAGGGCAGAGTAATTCCATTGTTATAGTATCTTGAACGATGAATCTTGAGAAAAATTGTAAGGCATCGATGTTTTATTGGATTTGATTTAGGGCAGGATTATCTGAATTAATCTACTTTAAATTGACTTTGCTTAGGATATGGTCGCTGATGGCACGTTAAAATACTATTTTTATTCAAGGAGCATATTCTGATGCTACATACTCTACATCGTAAATTGGTACATACTGTTCCTGGGTTATTAGCGATACCAGCTAAAATATTACCCTTTTCACTGCAAGAGAAAGTACTCTCACAAGTGCTTAATCGGGTATTTTCTGAAGGGTTAGAGGATGATGAGTTTGAGTTTCTTGAGCAAAAGTGGCTGCAAGTTGAAATCACTGATTTAGGCATTAATTGGTTTATCAGTTGTAAAGATAATAAACTTGTTATTGCGCCAAAAGCAGAATCAGTTGACGTTAGCTTTAAAGGTAATTTGAATGAGTTAGTGTTAATTACCGCACGTAAAGAAGATCCTGACACATTGTTTTTCCAACGCCGTTTAAAAATTGAAGGTGATACTGAACTAGGTCTCGAAGTCAAAAATATGCTTGATAGTTTTGACCTCGATGAATTACCAAAACCAGTAACAACATTGTTGACTTATTTAGCTGATTTTATTCAGCAAGGTTTGGTTGAGCCTGAATTCAGCGGTGCAGTAAAAGCTAATGTGACCACTTGAATCTTGGAGATCCAGCTTACTTATTTTAACCTATAAAGCATCGAGAATACCCATCATATATTTATAAGTATGTAGCAGCGAAGTGGGTATTCGTTTTATATCAGCCATTTATTATATTCGGTGGTCATGCCTTAGTATGGTTATAGTATTGCTTTGAGCTATCACTATAGACCCCGCTCGCACTTCCCCCATATCATCAATAGATTAATGCTAATTCCATATGGATATGGAAGTGATTTAGTAGTGAATATCTTTGATGCAAGGAGCATAAAGTGAGACTAGTTGTTATAAGCGGCAGTACCCGAAACAGGTCGACAACCATTAAGGTTGCACAATCAGTATTGCAATTAGCCGAACAGTCGCAATTATTCAGCAAAGTTAATTTATTGGACTTTGTAAAAGTAACCTTGCCTATTTGGGATAAAGCTATAAAAAATGAAATTTCTGATTGGCAAGAAGAGTGGTTGGCTACAGCGCAATTAATGCGGGCTGCAGACGCAGTCATCATTGTCAGTCCTGAATGGGAAGAAGAAAGCCTAGATAATTTCTATGCTTTTTGTGAATATGATAATTTACCTTTATTACCGGGAACAGTATTGCGTGTTGGTAGTAATTGTCGTGGCGCGTACTCGTCCACTGAGCTGTGGATGGCCAATTTCCGTAAAAATCGTACTTGTTTGATTTTGGAACATTTTATTGTGGCGACGATTGAGTCGGTTAATAATTGCAAAGAAGCTTATTATCCATTTGAAACTCCTTTAGTAGAACGTATACTGGCTAATTTAGGCTTGATGAAGCAGCTAGTTGATAATGGTGGTTTATTATCTTTAACAAGGCTACATCTTGCTAAGTGTTAGCTGAGGTGTTGGATGTCATCAAAATTCCCTGAATTTGTAACTAAGCGTTTAGTCATCCGTGTTGCCATGGAGAGCGATAGTGAAATGCTGCGTCAATATTATGTACGTAATCAGATACATTTAACACCTTGGGAGCCTATTCGGAGTGACGCTTATTATACGTTACGTTGGTGGCAGCTTCGTATTAAGCAAATTCATGCAGAGTTTAATGATGCGAGCGCAGTCAATTTTATTGCCATGACGACTGATAAATCCGAAATTGTTGCGGTTGCTAACTTCAGTAATATAATTCAAGGCGTATTTAAATCCTGCTATCTCGGCTATTCAATTGCAAAGTGTTATGAAGGGCAGGGCTTAATGGTTGAATTTTTACAGTGTTGCTTAGAGTTCATGTTTGAAAATATGGGACTTAATCGTGTGATGGCTAATTATATACCTGAAAATGAGCGCAGTGGCGCGTTATTACAGCGGCTTGGCTTTGAACGTGAGGGGTATGCTCGAAAATACCTTAAAATCGCTGGACGCTGGCAAGATCATGTCTTAACTGCATTATTACAAGAAGATTGGTTAGCGCGTAAAACGCTGAGTAAGCGAGTGATAAAATAATTAG
>NZ_FPLG01000059.1:0-10749 GCF_900120065.1 Moritella viscosa | reverse complement strand
ATGCTCGAAAATACCTTAAAATCGCTGGACGCTGGCAAGATCATGTCTTAACTGCATTATTACAAGAAGATTGGTTAGCGCGTAAAACGCTGAGTAAGCGAGTGATAAAATAATTAGCATAACGCTTATTATAAAAATGGCGAGTTATTGACTCGCCGTTTTGGTATTTATATTACCGTGCTGCTTTAGTCGCATCTTGGATCATGACAAATTTTTCCCATAATGTGTCCTCTGCTTCTACATTATCCGGATCGGTAATAATGCAGTTAATCGGGCAAACTGTTTTACAGGTCGGTTTATCATAATGGCCTACGCATTCAGTGCATAATAGCGGATCGATTTCATAAATCTTCGCGCCAAATGTAATTGCGCCATTCGGACATTCCGGATCGCACATATCGCAGTTAATACACTTATCATTAATTAATAATGCCATAAGGTTTTGCTTCTATCCTAATGGATTATTTATGCGGATTACGTGTATCTTCACTGTTATGGAAGTTACGCATTAATAGTGCGTGATCCAGTGTGACTTCTTCTGGAACCGGTAAATAAACAATGTGACCAGAACCAGGCGCATATTCCATTGCTTCGCCTTTACGGTTTTCTAATTCTTCTAGTTTGAAAGTCAGGTTACCTTGTGGCGTCATTAGCTCAAGAGAATCACCCACTAAGAATTTGTTTTTCACAATAACTTCTGCAAGGCCTTTATCGTTACGACCATTGAACTCACCCACAAACTGTTGTGTTTCACTGATTGAGTAACCGTAATCGTAGTTTTGGTATGCATCGTGAGTATGACGACTTAAAAAACCTTCAGTGTACCCGCGGTGCGCAAGGTGCTCTAGTGAACGTAGTAAAGACGGATCAAAGTCACGGCCTGCAACAGCATCGTTAATTGCTTGTTTATATACCTGTGCTGTACGCGCACAGTAATAGAATGATTTGGTACGACCTTCAATTTTTAATGAATGTACGCCCATTTTAGTGAGACGCTCAACGTGTTGGATTGCACGTAGATCCTTTGAGTTCATGATGTAAGTACCATGCTCATCTTCAAATGCAGGCATATATTCATTTGGACGACCTTGCTCTTGTAATAAGAAGATTTGGTTAGTCGGTTTACCTTCGCCTAAAGTCGGCACTGGTGAATCTGTTTCTGGAGTGTAAATCTCAGGACTGGTTGCAACAATATCACCAGTTTCATTTTCAGTCGCATCATGTGCATCGTATTTCCAACGACATGAGTTAGTGCATGAACCTTGGTTTGGATCGCGTTTGTTGATGTAACCAGACAGTAAACAGCGACCAGAATAAGCCATACACAGTGCGCCGTGTACAAATACTTCGATTTCCATATCTGGGCAGTGGAAACGAATATCTTCAATTTCATCAAGTGATAATTCACGCGATAGGATCACACGCTTAATACCTTGGGTATACCAGAACTTAACGGTAGCCCAGTTTACTGCATTTGCTTGTACTGATAGGTGAATAACCATATCAGGGAAAGCTTCACGTACCATCATTATCAGACCTGGATCAGACATGATGATTGCATCGGGTTTCATGGCGATGATCGGTGTTAAATCACGGATGAAAGTTTTTAACTTGGAGTTATGAGGTTGGATATTACAAACCACATAGAATTGTTTACCAAGCGCGTGTGCTTCATTGATACCAATTTCTAGGTTTTCTAAGCTAAATTCATTGTTACGAACACGTAGGCTATAGCGTGGTTGGCCAGCATAAACAGCATCTGCACCGTAAGCGAAAGCATAACGCATGTTCTTTAATGAACCTGCAGGGGAAAGTAATTCTGGAGTAAACATTTCAACCTCAATTGTTGTCTGAGTTCAAGTCAGGGAATACCCTAAGGGCATCAAGGTTCGCGATTCTACGCGCTGAGTGATATTCTCACGTTGATCTGGATCATGTTTTATTTAATCGTGCTTGAGAGGTGTCACGGATATTTACAAGGGAAGGTTGGTGGCATAGTGATGTCAAAGTCGGAAATAAAAAAGCTCAGAACAAGTCTGAGCTTAATTATATTGATGGCTAATTGTTTACAGCCATTAGTTGTCCGTCATATTAGTTAAAAACAATCATCAGGCCAGGTAGTGCGAAGAAAGCACCAATCACATAACCAAAAGCGATGAACTTATTTTCAGTGCCTTGACGCGCTAATGCTTCAGCACACTTAATTGGAATCTCACGTAGTGCAGGGATACCGTAGATAAGTGCTACTGCGAATAGGTTGAACATTACGTGTACCAGTGCAATTGTCATTGCTACTTCTGCAAACTCACCACTGATAGATGTTGCTGCTAGTAATGCGGTAATAGTTGTACCGATGTTTGCACCCAGTGTGAATGGGAAAATCTGACGTGTAGTGAATACACCGCTACCGGCTAGTGGAATCATTAAGCTTGTTGTTGTTGATGATGATTGCACCATTACTGTTACCGCTGTACCAGATAAGACCCCACTTACTGGACCGCGACCGATTGCACCGTGTAGCACGGCTTTAGCACGACCAACCATCACTGATTTTAATACTTTACCGAGGAAGGTTACCGAAAAGCCAATCATGAAGATACCAATAAATACCATGACTAGACCTGTTGTATTACTTTCTATCGGTAATGAACCAGCAAGTTCTTTAATTTGGTTTACCGCAGGTTTCGTTAACGGTTTAATAAAGTTGAATTCTTTAATACTTAAGCTGCTACCACCTACGAAGAAGTCTGCTAGGTAAGTTGCCATTTTCTCAAGTATACCGAATGCAATTTCCAGTGGAAGGAAAATTGCAACAGCAAGCAAGTTAAAGAAATCATGCACTGTCGCTGCACTGAATGCACGTTGGAATTCTTGTTTGTCACGGATATGACCCATGCTTACGAACGTATTTGTAATCGTCGTACCCATGTTTGCACCCATTACCATCGGGATTGCGATTGAAATTGGTAGGCCGCCAGCAACAAGACCAACAATTACTGATGTAACCGTACTTGAAGACTGTACTAATGCCGTTACTAGGATACCCAATAGTAAAGCGACAAATGGATTAGTTGCGAAAGCGAAAATTTGTTCTGCACCAGCGCTACCACCGGAGAACATTTTAAAGCCTCCACTTACTGTAGATACTGCGACTAATACGAAGTATACCAATACGGCTACACTTACCCAGCTGAATACTTTTTTCATTGTGCTTGGGTTCAATTCAATTGCTTCGTTGTTTTTCATCTCTAGGTACCGTTTTATCTGTATCGAATGACAGATTTGTTTCAGTTAGTTGACGAGGTGGATTAAAACAAACTTTTGTGACAGAAATATTACAGTGGTTTTGTAATGTCATAAAAAATGAATATTAATATTTAAGTTTATGTTTTTTAAAGATTACTAATTTCTTATTATTTAATTATATTTTTATTTTACTGGCTTGAATAGCTTGATTCAGTTGTTTTTATGAACGAAAAATAATAATTGTGACAGGCTTGTCATGTTAGGTAGGGGGGGAGACATAAAATTGGAGGGCAGCATACCTATTTTAGGTATACTGCGTTGTAAAGCTATTATTTGGCCGTTGTTGTTTCTTCACCGCCTAACGCTGTGATTAGCTCTGGGATGAAACGCATTAACTCACCTGTCATTAAGGCAAAATCAGCATCAAACTTAGCGGCATAATCTTCTGTCGCTACATCGTCATTTTGTTCTTTAATCAGATCACTAAATTTAAGACGTTTTACCGACATGTCTTCGCCAAGTAAGAAAGAGAGTGATTCACTCCAATCTAAAGCTAATTTTGTCACTAACTTATCTGCGTTAAGATGGTGTTGGATTTCGTCACTGGTTAAGTCTTGCTCTTTACAACGGATAATACCACCGTGTTCAAGTGCAGAACGTAATTCAGCTTCATCACCCAGTTCAAAACCCGGTGTAGCACTGCCGTTATTTAACCATTCAGTCATGGTTACATCCGCTGGTGTGGTTAAAGCAACAGGTACAACGGGTAGACTACCCACACACTTACGTAATAAGGCGATGAGATCTTCGGCTTTTTTAGCGCTTGATGCGTCAACCACTAGTAAATCTTGTGAAGGACAAATCCAAGCAAATGTTTGGCTGCTACGTGGGAATGCACGTGGGAGTAGCTGATGAACGATATCTTCTTTTAGCGCATCTTTTTCTTTTTTCTTTAGGCCACGACCTTGCTCTGCTTCAATTGTGTCGACTTTTTCTTGTAGCATGTCTTTGACAACCGATGCGGGTAATACTCTGTCTTCTTTCTTCGCACAGATTAGGATGTTATCTGTAATGCCGTGCGTTAAAGCCTGACCAGATTTACCCAGTGGTTTGATCCAGCCGAACTTAGATAAATCTTGGCTACCACAAGGGGTAAAAGGGAAATCAGCTAACTTGGTTTCAAGTTGTTCAATATCTAATTCAAATGGACGAGTGAAACGATAAATTAGTAAGTTTTTAAACCACATTATAGCAGGACCTTGGTATCAACTGTTTGGATAACCAGTATACTCAAGGATGTTGGAAATACAAGTTTGCCTAGTGGCTAAACATCCATCAATCAACACCTTAATTTAATAGAATAACGCTAATTTGAAGCGATAAGTATTTTATTCTAACTTTTAGTTTAATTATTAAAATCAGTACATTAATTAAAAATTATATTGATAGCTGATTCATGACATTTGTTAGGTCTTAATCGTATTTTTAATAAAAAATTCATCAATGTAATAATACTGAAACATATTGAGCTGATAATCACTTTCAGTTAAAGTCGAAAGATAAGTGGTTCTTTCATCATTTAAATATAAATCTTTTACTGACTGGCGACGGTTATTAAGGGAAGAATAGTAAAGGATATTTAAAGTGTCTAAGCGAATTTTAGTAGTTGAAGATGAACTTGCGATCCGTGAAATGCTGTGTTTTGCATTAGAACAAAAGGGATTTGATGTTGTTGAAGCTGGGGATTATAACGAGGCGGTAGAGCGGCTTGTTGAACCTTACCCTAATCTAATCTTATTAGATTGGATGTTACCTGGTGGTAGTGGCATTAAATATATTAAGCACCTAAAATCTCAACCGCATTTATCCTCTATACCTGTCGTGATGTTAACTGCACGTGGTGAAGAGGAAGATAAGGTGAAAGGTTTGGAAGTGGGGGCGGATGATTACATCACTAAACCATTCTCACCAAAAGAATTGATTGCTCGGTTAAATGCGGTAATGCGTCGCGTTGCGCCAATGACTCAAGATACAGTTATTGATATTAGTGGTTTACAGCTTGATCCTGTTGCTCACCGCGTTTCTGCTGGTGAGGCTGTGATTGATATCGGTCCGACTGAATTTAAATTATTGCACTTTTTTATGACTCATCCAGAACGTGTGTATAGTCGAGAGCAGTTATTAGATAATGTTTGGGGCATGAATGTATACGTTGAAGACCGCACGGTTGATGTACATATCCGTCGTCTTCGAAAAGCATTAACACCGAGTGAACATGATAAATATGTGCAGACAGTGCGTGGTGCAGGTTATCGCTTCTCAATACGTTAATCATGAGAGTTGAAGTTTCAATATGAATAAGACGAACGCTTTTGTTGGTGGCTTATGGCGACTGCTTTATTGGTATATCCCGTTTTTTCTTGTTGGTTTAGTTATTGATAATATTACATTGAGTATGCTCATCGCCACTGTTGCACATGTTGTTTGGCTATATCGTAGCCAATATATATTACATCAGTGGTTATGGGTTGCGCGGACTGCGACACCGCCTGAAGGTAAAGGTAGCTGGGAATCCATTTTTAATGGTATCTATCGTTTGCAGCGTCGACATAAACGTAAGCGTAAAGAATTGCGTATGGTTATACGACGTTTTCGTGAAGGTGCGGAAGCCTTACCGGATGCCGTTGTTGCGTTGGATACTGATTATTCCATTATGTGGTGTAATAAATTAGCGCAACAAATGATTGGCCTGAAGTGGCCTGAAGATGCCCATCAACATATTGGTAATTTGATCAGAACTCCGGATTTCATTCAATATTTAAATTCGAAAGATTACCGAGAACCGTTAGAGATCACCTCGCCAGTACATAATGCTAAAACGTTAGAAATTCGTGTGATGACGTATACCGATGATCAATCGATGCTGGTGGCTCGAGATGTCACTGAACTGCGTCAACTGGAACAAGTCAGGCGTAATTTTATGGGGAATGTTTCTCATGAGTTACGTACGCCATTGACTGTATTAAAAGGTTATCTGGAAATGCTTGAACCTGATGAGTCGGATAAAATGTTTGCGCGGGCGCACAAAGTTATGTCTGAACAAACTGGGCGTATGGATTCGTTGGTGAACCAATTGTTAGCCTTGTCTCGTATTGAAGCTGCACAGGCTGTCGACTTTGAAAAGCAAGTCGATATACCGTTTATGTTGTCGATGTTAGAGCAAGAGGTATTGATTTTAGGTGCAGATAAAGCCTTAAGGGTTGAGTTCCATATTGAACATGGCTTGTTTGCACTGGGTGATGAATCGCAATTACGTAGTGCGGTATCTAATTTGATCTACAATGCGGTGCGTTATACGCCTACGGACGGCAAAGTGGTCGTTGAGTGGAAGCATACACTCGCTGGTGGTTTATTCTGTGTGACCGATAATGGCGATGGTATTTCTGCCGAGCATGTACATCATTTAACTGAGCGTTTCTATCGTGTCGATGATGCGCGTTCACGTGATTCTGGTGGCTCTGGTATTGGTTTATCAATTGTGAAACACGTATTAAGCAATCATGACAGTTTGTTAGAGATTGATAGTAAAGTGAACAAAGGCAGTTGCTTTCGATTTACATTACCGTTAGTAACGTATGTAAAACGCCATTAACGTTACCACGATTGTTACTGTACTATTGTTACTACACTGAGCCCATCCCATTGTGATGGGCTTTTTTTTACTATCAATTTATACTGCATGGAAATTGGTAGGGTGTTTATTTGTAATAATTTGTGTACTGTCATCAAACCGTCATGTTTCATTCATATTATTGTCATCAGTTTATTGAATACTTATAGTCACAGAAACGAGATGTAAGCTTATATTACTTGTAGTCGTGGACACTAAATACAAAGCTTATATACCTGTAGTTATAGACACAAAATAAAATTATACTTGGAGAAGTAAAAATGAATATTAAACAAATTGTTGTAGCATTAGGGATATCAATGACAGCAATCGCTTCACAAAGCGCATTTGCAGCAGGACTAGACCCTAAATTACCTGAGTATCAAAAAGTAAGTGGTATCTCGGGTAACCTATCTACAGTTGGTTCAGATACATTAGCAAACATGATGACGTTGTGGGCTGAAGAATTCAAACATACTTACCCAAGTGTTAACGTACAAATTCAAGCGGCTGGTTCTTCTACTGCACCGCCGGCACTAACAGAAGGTACTTCGCAGTTCGGTCCAATGAGCCGTAAGATGAAGTCTAAAGAAATTGAAGCGTTTGAAAAACGTTACGGTTACAAGCCTACCGCAATTCGTGTTGCTATCGATGCACTTGCGGTATTCGTGCACAAAGATAACCCAATTAAAGGTTTAAGTATTGCCGATGTTGATGCAATTTTCTCAAGCACACTAAAATGTGGTGAAGCGAAGCGTGTTGAACGTTGGGGTGAGCTAGGGTTACAAGGTTCTTGGGCTGAGCGAGATATCCAATTATTTGGTCGTAACTCAGTATCGGGTACTTATGGTTACTTTAAGAAGAAAGCACTGTGTAAAGGTGACTTTAAAAATAACGTAAATGAGCAACCTGGTTCAGCGTCTGTTGTACAGTCGGTTTCATCATCACTTAATGCAATCGGTTACTCAGGTATCGGTTACAAAACATCGGGTGTTCGTGCTGTACCTTTAGCTAAAAAAGGGACTCACTACATCGAAGCATCGTTAGATAACGCTGCTTCAGGTAAATACCCATTGTCTCGTTACCTATACGTTTACATTAATAAGAGCCCGAACAAAGCATTATCTCCAATGCAAACTGAGTTCTTAAAACTGATATTATCGAAACAGGGTCAGAAGATCGTAGCTAAAGATGGCTATATTCCACTACCTAACTCAGTTACATCAAAAGACCTAAAGAAAGCAGGTATTACACTGTAATACGATTTACATAGGTTAAATGATTCAAAGCTCGCTATCTAGCGGGCTTTTTGCTTTTTGGTATAAAATAAAATGAGGCTGTAGGCTTGTTCGAAGCATGTGCAACCTTGGGGGTTTTGCTCGAAAAATGATACATTGCTCACATTTAGTCACCATATTGGTGCAAATATTCCACCCCCAGTCTATAACATCATGGTTTTAATGTGTTAAGTGTTTGATAATAAATGTTTTAATCTGGTTTTGTTAAGTTGGCCTTAGTATTGCTTTGTTCTAGATAAGATAAATTTTTTAAACTTTGTTTTTATATCTTAGAGGGAATTTTTATGGGACAAGAAAAATTTAATATATTGTCTTTTTCAGGGAAGATGAAAACCTTACACTTATCGTGGATGGCATTTTTTATTACGTTTGTGGTCTGGTTTAATGCTGCTCCATTAATGTTAGCGATTAAAGACAGTTTAGGTTTAACCACAGAAGAAGTGAAAACCTTACTTATTCTTAATGTAGCATTAACGATTCCTGCACGCGTTATTATTGGCATGTTAACCGATAAATACGGACCTCGAATTGTTTACTCTACATTATTAGCAGTCTGTTCCATTCCCTGCTTTATGTTTGCAATGGCGACGACCTTTGAACAATTAGCTATAGCGCGTTTCATGATGGGTCTGATTGGTGCGGGTTTTGTTGTTGGTATTCGCATTGTCAGTGAATGGTTTCCTGCCAATGAGTTAGGTACCGCAGAAGGTATTTATGGTGGTTGGGGTAACTTTGGTTCCGCAGCAGCTGCATTCACATTACCGACAATTGCATTATTGTTTGGTGGTGAAGATGGCTGGCGTTATGCGATTGCTATTACAGGTTTAATGAGCTTGGTATTTAGTGTTGTGTATTACTTCAACGTCACTGATACACCTAAAGGTGCGACTTATTTCCGTCCTAAAAAAGGCGGAGCAATGGAAGTGACCAGTAAAGGTGATTTTTATTTACTGCTGATCATGAAACTACCTATGTATTTGACGCTTGGCTTATTAGCGTGGAAATTATTACAAATCGGCATGTTCACTGAAACCACCACTCACTCTATCTATGTAGGTTTAGGTGTACTGTATGTTCTTGATTGCTGGAAAACATACCAAGTAAATAGCGATATTTTTGTTAAAGACGTGCCTGAAATTGAACGTTATAAGTTTAAGCAAGTGGCTGTACTTAACGTTTTGTATTTTTCTACATTTGGTTCTGAGTTAGCGGTTGTTTCTATGTTGCCATTATTTTTTGCAGAAACATTCGGACTTGGGATGACGGAAGCAGGTATGGTTGCAGCGTCTTACGCCTTTATGAATCTGATGTCTCGCCCAGGTGGCGGTTGGATCAGTGATCGCTTTGGTCGTAAGAAAACATTATTAATTTTAACCGCTGGTTTAGCCGTTGGTTACTATGCGATGTCACAAATTACAGCTGCGTGGTCACTGCCTCTTGCTATTGCAACTGCAATGGCATGTTCATTCTTCGTGCAAGCAGGTGAAGGGGCTGTATTTGCTGCAGTACCATTGATCAAACGTCGTTTAACGGGGCAAATCGCGGGCATGACTGGTGCCTATGGTAATGTGGGGGCAGTATTCTATTTAACGTTGTATTCGATCGTATCCACGCAAGTATTCTTTTATGCAATTGCAATCACGGCGATAGTCGGCTTTATTGCTTTGTTATTAATGGAAGAGCCAAAAGGTCATATTGCAGAGGTAGATGAAGACGGTAAAGTGACGTTAATTAATGTGTCATAAATATGCTTAGCAACTAAAATATCGTTAGATATATTTTATGACGAAAGTGTGACAGAGTTGAATGCGGCGCCATTATCATAGTTGATAATGGCGCCATTTTTATATAACGATTTACTTATTTACTTACTTATGCTTCTGTCATTTCAGTAATTAAGGTTGGTGATATTTTTGCTAAGTCACCATTAAACATATCATGGTCTAGGGTCTCAGGCAGTGCCAGTTTAAGTTTGGCATAAAAACGGTTGTTATCAGACTGCCACAGATCTTTACTGTGTGTTGTTATCGCTTTTAACTCAATACCGTGCTGCGTTAATATCTTAGATATTTCGTTGATAATTCCCGGACGGTCGTTATCTTGGATAATAAGGCAGGGTGACTTTTTCCAAATACTTTGATTTTTACCTTCGGCGAAATTTATGGTAAGGCCTGGGATCAGGCTTAATGCTTCACATAAATCGCGGTAATATTCATCTTCTACTGAAATTTGTAAAATGCCTGCAAATTGTCCTGCTAGCTCACTCATGTTACTTGCTAACCAGTTTCCCTTATGCTCGGCGACGACACGTGATAAATTGTTTATGAGACCTGATTTATCATCACCAATAAGCGTTACGATAAGTTGTTTAAGCATTACTAAGCCCTATATAAAAATCTTGTGCTAAACGTTTTGTTTAGCTACTTTGATCACTTAATATGATGCGCCATACTATATGTAAATAACGTGTATAAATATAGCGTCAGCATCTAAATATCAGAGCTTAGTCCAGCTAATATACCCAAGTTACTTCAA
>NZ_FPLG01000117.1:0-661 GCF_900120065.1 Moritella viscosa | reverse complement strand
TAATTAATAGTTAATTTGTTATTATTTATAATTAAAAGTTAAGGTGCTATTTACATTATATAGAATTTCGTATGATAGTTAGATTTGTCGACGATTAATGTCTGACTTATTCAGGATTAAGATTGATCAATACTATAAGTGATAGGAAACACTATTTATTTAGGAAAATAAAATGGAAGTTATACAAAAAAAGGGTAAAAATAAATACACGTTTAGTCTGGAAGATGAGCAGTTTAATTACACTTATGAAGACTCATCTAGTAAAGGTGACGTGGATGTCGACTATGGAGATTTACCTCTAAAAATTTCCGAACAAGTAGAACAAAATGAATGGCTTAGAAACGTGGGCTTATTATGGATAGGTATCGGAGTATTCCAGAGTGCATACGGTAGTTTTATTAATGGTACTTTTTATTTTGACCCCATGTGGATATTTATAGGTGCAATCTGCTTAGCGTGGGCAACCTTTTCCAAGGTAACCTACACGGTTTATAAAACGGAAGGTGCAAACATCTTCATAATTAAAGATAAGCAGCATGATGAGTTAATTAGCGAGCTGATGAAAAGAAGAAAAGAGCAGCTCAGTACTTGGTATGCAGACATAAACATGGAAAACGATATAGTAAATGAAACTAATAAGTTTAAATGGTTGGTTAAGCAA
>NZ_FPLG01000122.1:0-686 GCF_900120065.1 Moritella viscosa | reverse complement strand
GGTATGGCTGCTAATACAGGTTATACAAACCATCTGATTTTCACTGGAACAAGCTCATCAGATTCGGTCGCGGGTCTGTTGGAATTAAAAAAAATAGCAAAAAATGGCGAATTAAGTTTGTTTATCTCTGAACCGAGTGGGGACAAAGAAGTTGCATTGACCCGTGATTTAGAAGGGACAGCACTGCCTGTATCATTCAGAAGCATTGGTCAAGGCCGTGATAATGGCATTGCTCGCGTTACGTTAAAAGTTGATACACGGTACCACTGTGGTGCGGACCGCTCTTTTGGGGCTCACATTATGTATACATCCGATAAAGGGCGCCCATCAGTGGCTCGTGTTACTCAAATTAAACCAACTTGGGAAGAATAAATTATGCAGGAAAACAATACGAACAGTGAGCTTGGTTACCTCGATGCAGAAATGGCAAATGAGACGAAGTGGTCCACAGTACGTGTAATACGTGATGCTAAATTAAAGGCAACGGATTGGTTAGTCATCAAGTACATGGGAAGTGGAGAATCATTACCGGATGCTTGGAAGCAATATCGTTCGACATTACGTGATATTCCGCAATCTGGTGTTGAGCCTGACGCTATCGTTTGGCCACAGAAGCCCGCTATTAGCTAATGCACAGTATTAGCCTTGCGTCTCACCAAACTGCGACCCTTTGCACAACTGCAGAG
>NZ_FPLG01000058.1:0-4686 GCF_900120065.1 Moritella viscosa | reverse complement strand
CCATTTTCAAATATTGTAACGCTGGCTGATTGTGCATCTCGAGGTAGCTTGGGTATAGAATTTATTTAACGTTGTTGAGTGATGTCATATAACTGTCATAAATATTACATATAATCGCACAGTGATTAATTAAGGCTAAATACGAGGAAGAGATGGCTGAACAGTTTTCTTTAACGATTGCGGGCTCCCGTAAACGTCTAATTAAAGATAAACTCGCAGAATATGGTATTAAAATGGGCGGAGGTGTTGTACTGATGACACTGTTGCTAATATTTTTCTACCTACTGTATGTGGTTTATCCGGTTTTTGAATCGGCGAAAATAGAATCTAAAGCACAATACAGTCAATCTTTTGCTGGTAATACTTATGCATTAGCGATGGAAGAGCAGAATGAAATCGCCTACCGTTATAGTGATTTAGGTATTAACTTCTTTAATACTTTAGATCCCAATGTTGAGTTGATGCAATATGCATTACCTCAGCCAGCGACGTCATTTGGTCAAACAGGACCAACATCACCTGTCGTTGTATTTGGCTTTAATGATGGTAACGCGTTAGTTGCGGAAGCTGATTTTGATGTCACCTACCCTGATGATAAGCGTCTTATCACACCACAAGTTAATTTCCCATTCGGTGAGCAACAAATTGAAGTTGACAGCCAAGGGCAAAAATTAAAATACATTGCAATTGAAGTTGAAGGTGAAGATGCCGCTATCGTTGCCGTGACGGCGGATAACCGGGGCATATTGCTACGTTATACTGCAGAAGAAAACTTCATGACGGAAGAATTGGAATGGAGCAGCGAAACAATTGAACTGCCTTCAATGCCAATGGATATTGAACAAGTATTGTTAACACCAAACTTTCGTTTTATCTTTATGCGCAGTGGTAACAAACTTTCTATCTATGATATTCGTGATACGGATGATATTTCGATTGTTGAAGTGCTAGATATTAATGAAAAACAACAAAACGTGACTCACGTTGCATTGTTAACTGGCGCAAGTTCATTACTGGTTGCGAATGATAACGGTGTCGTGAGTCAATGGTTTGAAGTGGCTAAAGATGGCGAACGTAAGTTTACTAAAATTCGTCAGTTTGATGCGCAATCAAGTGTCATCGATATCACCACTGAATATTCTCGTAAAGGTTTCATGACGGTTGGAGTAGATAATAGCCTTACTATTTTTCACGCCACAGGTGAAACCAAACTATTACACCAAGATCTTGGTATGGGTCCACTTCAGCATGTTGCCATTTCTCCTCGTGCAAACGCTTTCTTGGTTGAATCAGAACAAGGTATCGGCTTTTATAAGCTAACCAATGAGCACCCAGAAGTGACATGGAGCGCATTGTGGCAAGAAGTTTGGTATGAAGGTTATCCAGAACCCGATTATGTCTGGCAGTCGACATCGGCATCCGATGACTTTGAACCGAAATTAAGTTTAGTGCCTATCACATTTGGTACCATTAAAGCCGCATTTTATGCGATGTTATTTGCGGTGCCAATCGCAGTCGCTGGTGCTATTTATACCGCTTACTTCATGAACTCTGGTTTACGTAAAGTAATTAAACCAACGGTTGAAATCATGGAAGCATTACCAACCGTTATTCTAGGTTTCCTTGCTGGTCTATGGTTGGCCCCGTTTGTTGAAATGCATTTACCTGGCGTAATGATGATCGCCGTGCTCTTGCCATTTTCGGCTGTGATGGTGGCGGCTATTTGGCACTTCTTACCACAGTCATTTGTTAATCGTGTCCCACAAGGTGCACACGTTATTATCCTGTTGCCAGTGTTATTACTTGTAGGTTACTTCTCAGTATCGGTTAGCCCGCTGGTGGAAGACTTAGTCTTTGATGGTGATGCACGTGCCTATATCAATGATATCTTTGGTTTTGATCAACGTAACTCACTGATTGTTGGTATCGCTATGGGCTTTGCGGTTATTCCGACTATATTTTCGATTGCTGAAGATGCAATTTTCAGTGTACCAAAGCATTTAACGCAAGGTTCATTGGCACTGGGTGCAACAAGTTGGCAGACACTCGTTAAAGTTGTATTACTCACAGCAAGTCCTGGTATTTTCTCGGCAGTCATGATGGGCTTAGGCCGTGCGGTTGGCGAAACAATGATTGTATTAATGGCAACCGGTAATACTCCTGTAATGGACTTCAATATCTTCTCGGGTATGAGAACATTAGCAGCCAACATTGCTGTTGAAATGCCGGAATCTGAAGTTGGCAGTTCGCATTATCGCGTACTGTTCTTAGCGGCATTCGTACTCTTTATTCTGACGTTTGTATTTAATACGATTGCGGAATACGTAAGACAGCGTTTACGTGAAAAATACAGCGCGATTTAATCTAAGGCTTGTAAGTAGGATATTAAAATGAAAAATTGGTTTCGATCAGGATCGCCTTGGATATGGATGACAGGTGGTGCTGTAAGCATAAGTTTGATTGCCGTTCTTGGTTTGTTAATGTTGATCGCATGGCGTGGTTTGACTTATTTTTGGCCAAGTGCGATACATGAATTTAATGTGCAGCTTGAAGATGGCTCTAGCCGCGTTGTTATTGGCGAGATCTATGATCGTGAAGTTGTGCCTATTCAACGTCTGCTTGAAGCAGGGGTAAAGATTGACCCAACGTTAGAAACGGTAGAGCGTATCTTGGTGAAAACGGGTAACCGTGAATATGTAGATCTTGATTTTAGCTGGTTACTTGGTCCTGCAATTACGCAACAATCAACACCGGCTGCCTTGGCTGTGATTGAACGTTTTACTAATGGTAACTTTTATGGCTACCCGGTTGCTATCGAAGAAGATGGGGTGAAGAAAACATTAACCTCTGCGGCGCAATTGGAAGTCTTGATTGAACGTGCTGTTGAACTAAATGATAAAGCGCAAGATTTACAGAAAGGTGAAATTAGTTCGGTTAACTATGAATTAGAGCGTATTCGCTTAAAATTACGCAGTTATGAATTAAAAGGCGAACTGACTAGCGAGATTGAAGCGAAATACAGCAAGATCTCCGAAGGGCTGCGTGCTGAATATCAAATTCATGAAGCGCAATTATTCAGTTATCGTGACCAAGCTAACCGTGATGCTGTTATCGTTAAAGACATGCGTGGTGAAGAAGTTCGAATTTCATTATCGAATGTACTTGAAGTGACATACCCGAACGATATGGGGATCGTGAGTAAAATCATGCATTGGTTTGGTAACATGGGAAGCTTCGTAACAAGTGACCCACGTGAAGCAAATACGGAAGGTGGTGTATTCCCAGCTATCTTTGGTACTATCTTCATGGTGATGTTGATGGCTGTTATTGTGACCCCATTAGGTGTGATTGCAGCTATTTACCTACATGAATATGCCCCCAAAAATGGGTTGACGAAAATGATTCGTATTGCGGTGATTAACCTCGCTGGTGTGCCATCAATCGTATACGGTGTATTTGGTTTAGGCTTTTTTGTTTACATGTTAGGTGGTTCGATTGATGAACTATTCTATCCAGAGTCGTCACCGTCACCGGTATTCGGTTCGCCAGGCGTATTATGGTCAGCATTAACATTGGCTATTTTAACGTTACCGGTTGTGATTGTATCAACGGAAGAGGGTTTATCGCGTATTCCGACATCATTACGTCAAGGTTCGCTAGCATTAGGGGCAACGAAGTTTGAAACCTTATGGCGTATCATTGTACCAATGGCAAGTCCGGCAATTATGACTGGTCTCATTCTTGCTGTTGCTCGTGCTGCGGGTGAAGTAGCCCCCTTGATGCTGGTGGGGGTGGTTAAACTTGCACCGACATTACCGGTTGATATGAACTTTCCGTATATTCACGTTGAACGTAAGTTTATGCACTTAGGTTTCCACATTTATGATGTTGGTTTCCAAAGTCCAAACGTTGAAGCGGCACGACCACTCGTTTATGCCACGTCGTTCTTGTTAGTAACGGTTATTATCGGACTTAATTTAACGGCAATTGGCGTGCGTAACCATTTACGCGAAAAATTCAAAAATTTAGAACTATAGATCTCTAACTGTTACGTTAGTTTGTAAATTTAGACCTGCTAGGTTATAGACACGATCTGCTGGATTATAGACATAGAAAATGGAAAGCAGCGGCTAAAGTGGCTGCTTCAATAGGAAATAAAATGATTGATATGAGTTCAAATATTACTGATGCTGTAAGCCTAGATGTTGCTAACTTATCAGCAGAAGATACGGCATTAGAAATTAAAAACTTAGACTTATTTTATGGCGACAAACAGGCCTTGTTTGATGTCAGTATGAAAATACCGAAAAAACAAGTCACTGCTTTCATTGGCCCGTCGGGTTGTGGTAAATCAACGTTATTACGTTGCATTAACCGCATGAATGATTTAGTCGATATCTGCCATATTAAAGGTGATATTAATTTACGTGGTAAAAACATCTATGACCGTGATGTTGATGTAGCGACACTACGCCGTAACGTTGGTATGGTGTTCCAGCGTCCTAATCCATTTCCTAAGTCTATTTATGAAAATGTGGTTTATGGTTTACGCTTACAAGGTATTAATGACAAACGTCGTTTAGATGAAGCGGCTGAATCTTCATTACGTGGCGCAGCTATCTGGGATGAAGTAAAAGACCGTCTACACGATAATGCGTTTGGCTTATCCGGTGGTCAGCAGCAACG
>NZ_FPLG01000082.1:0-79070 GCF_900120065.1 Moritella viscosa | reverse complement strand
CTTGGCGATATCCCTACAATCTATTTCATGACGATGTCATGTTAAAGCATGGTGCGGAAGGAGAGACTTGAACTCTCACACCTTGCGATACTAGAACCTAAATCTAGCGCGTCTACCAATTCCGCCACTTCCGCACAATATTCTTTATCTTTACAAGGTTGGTAGTATTGAATGGTTAGAGTTCAATAAACCTTATAAAGTTAACACTGACCTAAGTCTGTGTTGGTATATGGCAGGGATATGAGGATTTGAACCTCAGAATCCCGAGATCAAAACCCGGTGCCTTACCGCTTGGCGATATCCCTACAATCTGTTCATGAACATTACTTATTAAGTAAGTCATGTTAAAGCATGGTGCGGAAGGAGAGACTTGAACTCTCACACCTTGCGATACTAGAACCTAAATCTAGCGCGTCTACCAATTCCGCCACTTCCGCACAATATTCTTTATATTTATAAACTTGGTAGTGTTAATCAAATTAATGAGAAACAGTGTTTATAAATTTAACAATCCGCTAAATAGCCAATCGTTTATATAATGGCAGGGATATGAGGATTTGAACCTCAGAATCCCGAGATCAAAACCCGGTGCCTTACCGCTTGGCGATATCCCTACAATTTGAATTAAGATGGTGGCCATGACGGGACTTGAACCTGTGACCCCAGCATTATGAGTGCTGTGCTCTAACCAGCTGAGCTACATGGCCATCTTAAATCTCATTCCGACTAGCAGTTAACTGTTTCGTTGGAACGGGGCGCATTATGCTAATTACAGCTAAGTTCGTCAACTATTTTTTAGTTAAAAAACGTTTTTAACTACGCCTGTCGAAATTCTGTACGAATCCTGTTGTCACTCTATGCTATTTGTAGCAAAACTGCAATTGTTGATAATTTAAAGCGTCTATAGCCAATTTTTATTATTGTAATTGAGTTTAATGATTTATTTGATATTTACTTCTGTTAATCAATACTAAGTGGTTTTATTGCAACAGGATTATAAAGAGTATCAAAACAAAAACGCTGGCAATTGCCAGCGTTTGATTGTGCTAGCTTAAGTAAAGTTATACGTTAAAACGGAAATGTACAACATCACCATCTTTAACGATATAGTCTTTACCTTCTAGACGCCATTGACCTGCAGTCTTAGCGCCTGCTTCACCTTTGTTTTCGATGAACGCAGCATAAGGTATTACTTCAGCACGGATAAAACCTTTTTCGAAGTCAGTATGGATTTTACCGGCTGCTTGTGGCGCTGTTGCGTTTACTGGGATAGTCCATGCACGTACTTCTTTAACACCTGCAGTGAAATAAGTTTGTAGTGTTAGTAGTTCGTAACCTGCACGAATTACACGGTTAAGACCTGGTTCTTCAATACCCATGTCTTCCATGAACTCTGCACGCTCTTCGTCTTCAAGTTCAGCAATGTCAGATTCCATTGATGCACAAATAGCAACAACGACTGCATTTTCTGTTGCAGCAAGTTCACGTACTGAATCTAAGAATGGGTTATTTTCAAAACCATCTTCATCAACGTTAGCGATATACATTGTTGGTTTTAATGTTAAGAAGTTCATGTAATCAATCGCAGCAACTTCGTCTTTCGTTAATTCTAACGAACGGATCATTTCACCTTCAGCAAGGTGTGCTATGATTTTTTCAACAACTGGCACTTCAAATTTAGCGTCTTTATCGCCGCCTTTGGCTTTTTTAGCTAAACGCAGCAGTGCGCGTTCACAGCTGTCTAGATCGGCTAGTGCAAGTTCAGTATTAATGATTTCGATGTCATCTAATGGTGAAATTTTGTTGTTCACGTGAATGATGTTTTCATTTTCAAAACAACGTACAACGTGACCAATTGCATCTGTTTCACGGATGTTTGCTAGAAATTTGTTACCTAGACCTTCACCTTTTGATGCGCCAGCTACTAAGCCTGCGATATCAACAAATTCCATTGTAGTTGGTAATACGCGCTCTGGGTTTACGATTGCAGATAGTGCATCTAAACGCTTATCTGGTACAGGCACAACACCCGTATTCGGCTCGATTGTGCAGAATGGGAAATTGGCAGCTTCGATACCAGCTTGTGTTAATGCATTAAATAGTGTTGATTTACCTACGTTTGGTAAGCCTACGATACCGCATTTAAAACCCATGATTTTTACCTTCTTTGCTATGTACTAAAATTGGTTCACACAGTTAAATTATTTACCTGAGTGTGTTGAATTATTTCTTTTTTTATTAATCATTGCGCTTTAAACGTATGTAAACGACTCATCGCTTTGGTCATGCCGTCTTTAGCTAAAATATCGATACAGCGAACTGCTTCATCAATCGCCGCATCCATTTGTTCTTGTTCTTTGGCTTGTGCTTTACCAAGTACGTAACTAGTTACTTTGTCTTTATGACCAGGGTGACCAATGCCAATACGTAAACGGTAGAATTCTTTGCTGTTCGCCATCTTGCTAATAATGTCTTTAAGACCATTATGACCACCATGGCTGCCGCCTTGCTTAAATTTAGCCACACCAGGTGGTAAATCGAGTTCATCATGAACAACTAAGATTTGTGTTACATCAATACGATAAAACTTAGCTAACGCTGAAACCGACTTACCACTTAAATTCATGAATGTAGTCGGGATTAATAGTCGCACATCTTGGCCAGCAATCGCTATTCTTGCTGTGTAACCAAAATATTTAGCTTCTTCACGTAATTGCGTGTTGTGCCATTTCGCTAATTCGTTAATAAACCAAGCTCCGGCATTATGACGGGTGCGGCTGTATTCTTGTCCTGGATTAGCCAGGCCGACAATTAAACGAATGTCGTTGCTCATGGTATACCTATTATTACTGTAATGATGGCTTAATGCGTATTCGAGTCAGTCGACCCTTACTCATTGAATAAAAAACGCGCTATTTTACCTTGTGTCAGCGCAAAGCTCAACTGACGTATCCATCAAGTTGAATGATAGTGCGCTTATGGCTTAAAGTATTCGCAGCTTTAGATAAACAAAAAAACCGAGCCTGGTAATACCAAACTCGGTTTTTATTGCATTGCTTAAATTAAATTCTGGGTTAATTTAATTATTTAAACATTGCTGAAATAGATTCTTCATTGCTAACGCGACGGATTGATTCTGCTAGCATAGGGCTAAGGCTCAATACGCGTACGTTTGGTAGTGCAGCTACTTCTGGAGAAAGTGGAATTGAGTCTGTTACCACGATTTCATCAATGCAAGAATTACGTAGATTCTCTACAGCGTTACCTGAGAATACTGGGTGAGTCGCGTAAGCAAATACACGTTTCGCACCATTTTTCTTTAGCGCTGTTGCTGCTGCACATAATGTACCACCAGTGTCGATCATGTCATCAACCAAGATACAATCACGGTCTTTTACATCACCAATAATGTGCATTACTTGTGCTACGTTTGCTTTTGGACGACGTTTGTCGATAATCGCAAGGTCTGCTTCATCAAGTAATTTAGCGTTAGCACGTGCTCGTACTACACCACCGATATCCGGAGATACGATAACTGGATTCTCAAGATTCTTTTCTTGCATGTCTTCTAATAATACTGGCGTACCAAATACATTATCAACAGGCACATCGAAGAAGCCTTGAATTTGTTCTGCATGTAGATCAACCGTTAATACACGGTCAACACCAACACTTGAAAGGAAATCGGCTACAACTTTTGCTGTGATTGGTACGCGAGAAGAACGTACACGACGATCTTGACGAGCATAACCAAAATAAGGAATAACTGCTGTGATACGACCCGCTGATGCACGACGCATCGCATCAACCATGACAATTAATTCCATTAGATTGTCGTTCGTTGGTGCACAAGTAGATTGCAGGATGAAGATATCTCCACCACGTACATTTTCTTCAATTTCTACACTAATTTCACCATCGCTAAAGCGACCAACTTTGGCTTTGCCAAGTTGAATGAAAAGGCGGTCTGCAACTTTCTGTGCAAGTTCTGGTGTAGCGTTACCAGCAAAGAGCTTCATGTCGGGCACGGTGTAACCTCAGGTAATCGATGTATTTGGCTGGGATATAATTATACTCCTAGTCAGCGAACTGCCTAGTAGAGATCCCCAGCGTTAATCTCTTAGAATTTGGTAACAACTTAATAGCTAAGATTCAGGTATCGTATTTATTTTCACTAGTTCATTATTATTGCGCCGTATTTTTCAATCATGCAATAGTCACGCTTTCTAAATCACGTAATAGTGGTGATTTATTTAAGCCCTTCGCGATATAAATTTGCATGCCTTTAGGCGCTTTCGCTAATACCGTTAATGCACCAGACTTAGTTTTAAACTCAGAAAAAATACAACAACCGGAACCCGTCAGTCGAGATGGCGCATATTTTAGCAACCACTCTAATGCTTTTGCAACCTCAGGATGACGTTTTTTCACAGTTGGCTCAAAGTCATTTAGCCATTCGTCTTGTAATAACTGATTCAGCGGGCGTTTTGGCGTATCACGTATTAATTCTGGATCAGAAAATAATTTTGCCGTATTGACCTGTGTGTCAGGTACGACAATAAGATAATAGTTCTCATCCACCTCAATAGAGGTAAGCTGCTCACCTATTCCTTCTGCAAATGCAGCATGTCCACGGACAAACACAGGTACATCCGCACCGAGCTTGACGCCAATTGCGGCTAATTGGTCTTCATCTAGGTGTAATTGCCAAAGTTTATTTAACGCGACTAAGGTGGTTGCTGCGTCTGAAGAACCACCACCAAGGCCACCGCCCATAGGTAGATTTTTGGTTAGTTGAATATCTGCACCTAATGGTAGTGCTGAATGCGCTTTAAGCGCTATTGCTGCTTGATAGATAATATTGTCGGTAACGGGAATACTTGGGATCTCTGGCGTAATAGTGATGGTATCACTGAGGTTTGGGGTAATCGCTAACTCATCACCGATATCAACAAATTGAAATAAAGTTTGTAATTCATGATAGCCATCGGGGCGACGACCATTAATATACAGGAAGAGATTCAGTTTTGCCGGTGCTGACCAATGGCTAGTATTTTGTTGCATTTAAATTCCAGTTTCGAGTCGTGATTTTTATACGCATGTCGTCTTTTTTGATAACGATATTTTTAGGTAACCAAATATTATCGATTAATTGATAATGAGTATAACTGATGTGCCAACCGAGTGGGTGATTAGCTTGGGTTACACGGCCGTAACCATCGAGCTTAACGTCATCAGTAAGTGGTTCTCCAATGATCCAAGCGCGTAATTCATTCACAGGAATTGGGATTGGGCTAAGTTGGTTAATCAGTGCTTGAGTGTTGTGACCTTGGTATTGTTGGTCATCATCGAGGATTAATGTCGAGATATTGTCATTGCGCTTGATAGTAAGTATATGAATACCGAAGGGGCCTGTGAGGTTAATCTTGAAATCATTAACAAATTGCTGCCAGTTTAAGGTTGCGGAATTACGTGAGTCTGGGCTAATAACTGCTATTTGACCTTGCACCTGCCAGGCTTTGATTGATTGTAATTGAACTTGGTGTTGTTGCCATAGTTGTTTTGGACTACCTACTGGAGCTTGGTATTGAGTCGTTGTACTACAGGCACTTAATAATATACTAATGATAACAATGTAAATAGAACGCTGGAATGTCATAAGATACTCAAAAAAATAAAGTAATGATGATAAAGAACAAGCATGGAGTTATAAAAACAGATATGCTTGGCTTTGTCACTTTAAAAATTCATACTTTTTGCGTAGAATAGCCTCCTATTTGTTTTACAACTATCCACAGTAAGTAATACATGACTCTGTTAGCACTAGGTATAAATCATAATACGGCACCTGTATCACTACGTGAAAAGGTTGCTTTTTCACCTGACAATATTGAAGAAGCGTTCGCCAGCATTACGGCTGAAGGCATCGCTTCGGAAGTGGTAATTGTTTCAACTTGTAATCGTACCGAGATATATTGCAAAATTGAGCAAGGACAGCCCGAACGCGTTACGCAGTGGTTAGTTGATTTTCATCAGGTGCAGACTGATGAATTAGCAGCATGTACTTATCGCCATTACGATACCGATGCGGTACGCCACCTCATGCGAGTGGCTGGTGGCTTAGATTCACTGGTATTAGGTGAACCGCAAATTTTAGGGCAGATAAAGCAAGCCTTTGCGAAAGCAAAACAGTTAAACTCTGTTGCTCAAACCTTAGATAAGCTATTCCAAAAAACCTTTACAGCCGCTAAGCGTGTGCGTACCGAAACTGAAATTGGTGCTAATGCAGTATCTGTGGCTTTTGCGGCGGTTAGTTTAAGTAAACATATCTTTGATGATTTATCTAAAACGCGTGTGTTGCTGATTGGGGCGGGTGAAACCATTGATCTGGTTGCGACTCATCTTGCGGATCAGAATGTCTGTGAGATGATGGTGGCTAACCGTACTTTATCTCGTGCGCAAGTGCTGGGTGATAAGTTTGGTGCCAGTACCCTGACATTAGAAGAGATCCCTCAGCATTTACATAATGCGGATATTGTTATCAGTTCAACGGCAAGCCCATTACCTATTATCGGTAAAGGGATGATTGAAAGTGCATTAAAACTACGCAAGCAAAAGCCTATTTTCTTGGTTGATATTGCAGTGCCTCGGGATATTGAAGAAGAAGTCGGCGAGTTAGGTAATGCATATTTATACACTGTCGATGACCTCCAGGGCATCATTGAGCAGAATAAAGAAGCGCGTCAAGATGCTGCAGAGCAAGCGGAGCAGATCATTAATGAAGAAACACAGCTGTTTGCTGAATGGGCAGCTTCATTATCAAGTGTTGATTCTATTAAAGAATACCGGAATGCGGCAATGGCTGAAAAAGAGCTGTTACTTGAAAGAGCGATAGCCGCGCTACAAAGTGGTACTGACCACGAACGTGTATTAACAGAATTAGCTAATAAGTTAACTAACAAGCTTATCCATGCGCCGACGCAAGCACTCGTGAGTGCAGGCAAGCGTAATCAAGATGACGAGCTATTATTAGTGCGTCGTGTCGTTGGCCTTGATTAGTTACCACGTCCCTAAAATAAAATAGATATTGCCGTTGCTGATAATTGAAATTCATTAGCAACTGGTTACTCTATTTCAAACTGTTTTGGCATATATTCGGTATATCAATAGTAAATTATCGGAAAGCAATCGACTATTTCCTTACATATAGGTATCCTTGCCGATCACAACAAAGAAATAATCCATATTCAATTACTGAAGCAACCTATAAGACTTCGGTGATCTATTTAACGGTAATACGAGAGTAAAGATGAAAGCATCGATCATTACAAAATTAGAAGCCCTAATTGAACGCCATGAAGAAGTTCAAGCACTATTAGGTGAGCCAGAGATCATCAGTGATCAAGACCGTTACCGTGCACTAACAAAAGAATACGCGCAATTAGAAGAGTTAGTTACTTGTTTTAAAGAATACCAAGACGCAAAAGAAGATTTTGAATCAGCAGAAGAGATGTTAAAGGACGATGATCCTGACATGCGTGAAATGGCTGTTGAAGAATATAAAGAAAGTAAAGCGACGGTTGCGCGTGTCAGTGATGAATTAGAAGTTTTGTTGTTACCACGTGACCCAAATGACAGCAATAACTGTTTCTTAGAGATCCGTGCTGGTGCGGGTGGTGACGAAGCCGCAATCTTTGCAGGCGACCTTTACCGTATGTACTGTAAGTATGCGGAGAAAAAAGGCTGGCGTTTATCTATCATGAACTTAAGCAACAGTGATCAAGGCGGTTACAAAGAAGTTATTGTTAAGATGGAAGGTGACGCAGTATTCGGCACCATGAAGTTTGAGTCTGGTGGTCACCGTGTACAGCGTGTACCAGAAACTGAATCACAAGGTCGTATCCATACCTCAGCTTGTACTGTGGTTGTTATGCCAGAGATCCCAGAGTCAGAAGCGATTAGTATTAACACTGCAGATCTTAAAGTTGATACGTTCCGTGCATCTGGTGCTGGTGGTCAACACGTAAATAAAACCGATTCTGCGATCCGTATTACTCATATTCCTACGGGGACTGTAGTTGAGTGCCAAGACGAGCGTTCACAGCATAAAAACCGTGCACGTGCGATGTCTATTCTACAAGCGCGAATTCAAGCGGCAGCAGATGAAGTTGTACGCCTAGAAGAAGAAAGTACACGCCGTAGCCTAGTGGCAAGTGGCGATCGTTCTGAACGTATTCGTACTTATAACTATCCACAAGGTCGCGTTAGTGATCACCGTATCAATCTAACACTTTACCGTCTAAATGAAGTGATGGAAGGTGAATTAGACGTATTGATCCAACCAATTATTCAAGAACATCAAGCGGATCTGTTAGCGGCGCTTGCTGAAGCAGACTAGGTGTATCGAGAACTGTGAAAACAATTGCACAATTACTGCAGTGGGCTGTCAAGCAGCTCACTGACAGCGAAAGCCCGAAGCTTGATGCCGACGTTATCCTTTGTTTCCTACTCGATAAAGATCGCAGTTATCTTTTCACTTGGGATGATAAGGTCATGGATGATGATATTATTCGTCGCTTTACAGCTCTTATCATGCGTCGTCAGGCAGGTGAACCTGTCGCTCATATTCTTGGCTATCGTGAATTTTGGTCATTAGAATTAGAAGTGTCTCCGGATACGTTAATTCCAAGACCTGATACTGAAGTATTAGTTGAACAAGCACTTGCTTGCATGCCGATTCAAGCTTGCCAAGTATTAGATTTAGGGACGGGGACGGGTGCTATCGCGCTGGCCTTAGCATCAGAATCACCACAAGCGACTGTGACCGCAATTGAATATCAGCAAGGCGCGGCTGCATTAGCACGTCGTAATGCTAAACGCTGTGGCCTTGATGTTGCTATATTGCAAGGTAGTTGGTTTGAACCTTTACAAGCGAGTCAACGCTTTGATGTAATAGTCAGTAATCCACCTTATATAGAAGAACATGATCCACATCTGGCTATGGGGGACGTGCGTTTTGAGCCGTTAACTGCATTAGTCGCCGCTGATGATGGACTTGCTGACTTAAAGCATATTATTCGTGAAGGTTATCAGTTTTTAACTATGGATGGCTGGTTGTTAGTTGAACATGGTTTTGAGCAAGGTGTAGCGGTACGCGCACTATTTACTGAATCAAATTATCATCAGGTTGTTACACATAAAGATTATGGTAATAACGATCGTATTACTGTCGGACAACGAAAAGAAGCCTAATCATGGATATTGTTATTCTGCTACACATCGCGACGCTGCTATTAAGTGTGCTGATGTATTTTGTAAATTTTGCCTTCACAATAAAGCAATCACCGTATCTTGAGCATACAGGTTTTATCAAATCACGTAAGGTGATAGATATGATCACAGTGATGATGATTGCGTTAGTGTGTATGGTTTCAGGTCGTGCTCCGTTTGTTGATACGGTCATGACAGAAAAATTATTGTCGACACTCGCCATCACTTTTATGGTGTTTATGTCATTACAGCAAGGTAAGAATCTATTTTTCCGCTGTTTTGCGTTTGCGGGTAGTATCGGCTGGTTATTTTATGTGTTCTCGTTAGCCATTAATGGCGAAGCATATTTGCTGAGGTAGTTATGGAATTAGATGCAAATGCTGCGCTGACAGAAACAGAACTGGCAGAAGACGTAGTAGTAGATAATAACGATATTGATAGTGATCTGGTTGAAGAATACGATGATGAGCTCGCAGAAGAAGTGCTTATGATTGACAACGTCATGCTAGCAACACTATCTGCCATCGAGATGATAACGGAAAAACCGTTACTCGAAGAGGCGATTATTGAATTGGATGGGTTAATTGAACTTATCGAAGTTGATATGCAAGGCTTGACAGGTGACGTTGAAAAACGTAATCAACTCTTGTATTTGTTTTATCAACAACTTGGTTTTTCGGGTGATTGGCGCAAGTGGCTCGAACTCGATAGTGTCTTGTTGCACAAAGTTATTAGTAGTCGTAATGGTGTTCCCCTTTCACTGGGTACGGTATTCATGTACTTTGCCGAGCATTTTGAAGTGGATGTGACTGGGATCTTATTTCCTGGCCAATTTGTGTTACGTTTCGGTAGTAAACAAGATGGTATATATGTTGATCCTGCTGATGGACAAGTATTGAGTCGTCATAAGCTGCAGGTATTGTTACGTGGTATCGAAGGTAACCATGCTCTGTTATCTGATGATGACTTATTCGAAGCTACGAATGAAATGCATTACTTGCGTTTATTACAGGTATTAAAAGCGGCGTTAATTCGTGATGAACATTTCTCATATGCATTACGCTGTATTGACCTCATTTTAGAGATCGATCCTGATGAACCTTATGAAATTAGAGACCGTGGATTTTTGTTACAGCAACTTGATTGTAAAAAATTAGCCTGTGAAGATTTTGCTTATTTTATTGAACAATGTCCAGACGATCCGATCACTCGGGTTTTGAAAGCACAAGTTGAAGAACTTGCTGCGACTGATGATACGATTCATTAAAATTAACTGATATAAAATGGACCCTTTAAGGTAATAATTATGAATGCAAAAATAGTAAAAATTGGTAATGATATTGTTTGTGCCAACGATCTACCATTTGTGTTATTTGGTGGTATCAATGTATTAGAAGACGAACTGTCGACTTTACGCGCTGTAGAAGCATATAAAACAGTGACGGATAAACTGGGTATTCCTTTTGTATTTAAAGCGTCATTTGATAAAGCTAACCGCTCTAGTATCCACTCTTTCCGTGGTGTAGGCATGGAAAAAGGTTTAAACATTTTCCAACGGGTAAAAGCTGAATTCAATGTACCAATCATTACTGATGTACACACTGAAGCACAGTGTCAACCAGTGGCTGATGTTGTTGATGTTATCCAACTTCCTGCTTTTCTTGCGCGTCAAACTGACTTAGTACAAACAATGGCGGCTACTGGCGCTGTGATTAATATTAAAAAACCACAGTTTATGTCTCCGCATCAAGTTGGCAATATCGTTGATAAGTTTGCTGAGTGTGGTAATGAGCAAGTTATTTTATGTGAACGTGGTCATTGCCATGGTTACGATAACCTAGTTGTTGATCCGTTAGCATTTGGTGTGATGAAAGAGCTTACTCAAGGTACGCCAATCATTTTAGACAGTACCCATGCAACACAACAGCGTGATGCGGGTAGTGCTGCGTCTGGTGGTCGTCGTAAACAAGTACCTGAATTAAGCTATGCAGGTTTAGCTACTGGGATTGCAGGTCTTTTCATTGAAGCTCATGAGAATCCAGCGCAAGCGCGTTGTGATGGCCCTTCTGCATTACCCTTTGCTACGTTAGAAGCGTTTTTAACACAAGCAAAAGCGATTGATGATCTAATAAAGAGTTTTACTGCGATTGATATTGATTAATTTCAGGTATAAAAAAAGCGCTGTAATAATACAGCGCTAAAAATAAGTAGTGACTACTTAAAGGCCTAAACCAAAAAGTTTAAGCAAAACAAACACAACATTACATAACAAAGACTAACCTATATAAATAATACTAATTAACGAAAATCAGTAGAAATAAGTATTATGTCCTATATACATACGCGAACTATAGTTATTTTCTAGCATTCTTACAATTGACAAATTATAATGTTTCACATTAGTTTTTCTTATCTAACTGGACGACACTATGTCACGCAGACTCCCGCCATTAAATTCGCTACGTGTTTTCGAAGCCGCAGCTCGACATTCTAGTTTTACCCGTGCATCTGAAGAACTTTATGTGACGCAAGCGGCTGTAAGTCATCAAATTAAAGCGCTAGAAGAATACTTAGGCATCAAACTGTTTCGTCGCCAAAACCGTGCGTTATTTTTAACGGAAGAAGGGCAGAGTTATTTTTTGGATATTAAAGATACTTTTACTTCATTAGTTGATGCGACAGAACGTTTATTAGCCAGAGGGGCAAAAGGCTCATTGACAGTTAGTTTACAGCCTAGTTTTGCTATCCAATGGTTAGTACCGCGTTTATCTTTGTTTTCAGAACTCTATCCAGATATTGATGTTCGTATTAAAGCGGTTGATATGGATGATGGTTCATTGACTGATGATGTAGATGTCGCGATTTATTATGGTCGAGGAAAGTGGAAAGATTTATATGCGCAGAAATTACATACCGAGTATTTAGTGCCTGTGTGCTCTCCGCGATTACTGAATGGTATTAAACCACTCAAAACGCCGGAGGATTTAAAGCTACACACGTTATTGCATGATACGTCTCGTCGTGATTGGACTGCTTGGTTTAAGCAAGGCAATATTATCGGTGTTAATGTTAATCAAGGACCTATTTTTAGTCATACTTCGATGGTATTACAAGCGGCAATACATGGTCAAGGTGTAGCGTTAGGACACAGTGTGTTAGCACAGCCCGAAATTGACGCTGGTCGTCTTGTGCGTCCTTTTACTGATGTTTTAGTGAGTAAAAATGCGTATTACGTCGTTTGCCGTGAAGAGCAAGATGAACTTGGTAAAATAGTGGCATTCCGTGATTGGATGCTGTCTTTGGTCGAGGAAGAGCAGCAAGAGTTTGTGGAGAATTAATTCACCACTAAGGCACTAAATCCTTGGTGTTATATCGTCAAGGGTTTAGACTGTGCGACTTTTATATGCAAACCAGTTCAAGATATGCAGTATTCTGCACTGGTTTGCGTATATTTTATGTATTAGTAGTCTTAGTATTGTATCTATACTGAGTGTATATCGTCAGCTATGTTGATGACGAAAATGAGGTTATTAGAAAATGAATGGTATTTTATTATATTGCCGCCCTGGTTATGAAAAAGAATGTGCCGCTGAAATTCAAGCACGAGCGACTGCCATGGAGGCGTATGGTTTTGCTAAAGTAACGCTGAATTTGGGTTATGTTGTGTTTGAATGTCACTCTGCTGAAGATGTAGATTCAATAGCGAAAAAATTACCACTTTCATCATTGATCTTTGCACGTCAAATGATCGCATTACACGCACGTGTTGATGATATGCCGCTTTACGACCGTGTAAACCCTGTAGTTGCTGCCTGTGACGGTATCGAAGCCATGGGTGAGCTACGTGTTGAAATGCCTGATACTAATGAAGGTAAAGAGCTGTCTAAATTTTGCCGTAAGTATACAGTGCCACTTCGTCAATCTTTACGTAAAGGCGATCACTTATTACCAAAAGAAAATAAAAACCGCCCAGTACTTCACGTATTTTTCATTACGAATACCAGTGTGTATATCGGTTACTCATATAGCTTTAATAACTCGCCATTACCTATGGGTATCATGCGTCTTAAGTTCCCTTCGAAAGCACCAAGTCGTTCGACATTGAAATTAGAAGAAGCATTCCATACATTTATTCCAGCTGATCAGTGGGATAAACGTATCGGTGGAGCAATGCGTGCGGTTGACTTAGGTGCTTGTCCTGGTGGTTGGACGTACCAGTTAGTACAACGCAGCATGTTTGTTGTTGCTATTGATAACGGTGCAATGGCGGATAGCCTAATGGAAACTGGTCAAGTTAAGCACTTCGAAGAAGACGGCTTTAAATATGAGCCTGCTAAAACGACGATTGCGTGGACCAACCGTAAATTAAACGGTAATAAGATCAAGGTTCCTGAGAATCCACCAGTTGATATGCTGGTATGTGACATGATTGAAAAACCAGAGCGTGTTGCCCGTTTAATGTGTAAGTGGTTATTAAATGCATGGTGTAAAGAAGCAATCTTTAATCTTAAACTTCCATTAAAACGCCGTTACCATACATTAGAAGATTGTTTAGCTATCTTAGATAAGCAACTTGATGATCGCTTTGTGATCCAAGCTAAACACCTTTATCATGATCGTGATGAAGTGACTGTGCATGTTGCTTGGGCACACTTCATTCCTGAAGATAAATAGTATAGAGTAATAAAATAAGAAGGAGGGTATACGTCTAGTATTTCCTCTAATATTCCAAGTCATTAAATGCCATATCTGTGGTTTATTTAATGGCTTTATTATTTAAAACGATAACGAAAATATAATTTTTGATCTTCGCCACGTACTTTAATCCCAATGACAGCCCCCTCGATATTCATATTATAATACGCCTCGTGCTGTAGGACTCCGTCTGATTTAACTTTTGTTTTGATGGTGATGCGTTCGTAATTAAATAATAAATAAGGACTGCGCTTTAAGCTGTAATGCAAGTTTAAGCTTAGCTTACCAATATCTTTGAGCCTAGGGATGAAGAGGCGAGTAATATCTGGATCTATCCACATATTAAGCAGTTGTAGTTGCGCAGTATGTTTACGCTTATTTTTACTTTTTTTGATAACAAACAGAGATTGTTTAAATTCAAATTTTGGGTGTACAGCTGCTAATATTGGCCCTATTTGATTGTGGCGGTTAGAAAAATGTTGATCTGGTATATAGGACCTTAACTGATTTTCTTGTGCTAGAGTGATCCTGCTAAATAGACTGATTGAAAATATGATTAAGAGAATTTTATATACCATATATCACCAAAGCTGCTGATGAGACCTTAACTATAGCTTGGTATTGGTAAATTACTAGTTGTGAGTAAAATTACAATTTAGGGCGTTAGGTGAGGGGATTCGGGTAAGTGAGTAAATATCAGCTGATTAACATCAATGATGCTAATCAGCTGAGTTCATATAGACTGAACTAATCATTACTTAATGATAGAGCTATAGACGTTCTAAAATTGCTTGAGTAAAGTCTGTCGTACCATGTGTACCACCAAGATCACGCGTTGTTCTATCACCTGATTCAATGACATCACGCACTGCGTTACGAATATTATTTGCTTCTTTTTTCATTTCTAGGTGTTCTAGCATTTGAATAGAGGCAAGGATCACAGATGTCGGATTTGCTAGGTTTTTACCTGCAATGTCAGGTGCACTGCCGTGAACGGCTTCAAAAATAGCGATATCTTCACCGATATTTGCGCCCGGAGCCATACCAAGACCACCAACAAGACCTGCACATAAGTCAGATAAAATATCACCAAATAAGTTCGTGGTCACGATCACATCGAAACGTTCAGGGTACATAACCAGGTTCATACACGCCGCATCAACGATCATTTCTTCTGATTCAATTTCAGGGTAACGTTGCGCCACTTCCCGCGCTACTTCAAGGAACAGGCCTGATGTTGTTTTCAAAATATTGGCTTTATGGATAGCCGTTACTTTTTTACGATTTTCTGATTTTGCTAATTCATATGCTGCAACACAAATACGTTCTGCCCCAGCGCGTGTGATGATACTTTTTGCTTCTGCTTCGCTACCATCATCGGCAATAATTTGACCTGCACCAGAGTACATACCTTCCGTATTTTCACGAACGGTAATAATATCGATATTTTCGTAGCGGCTACGTGTACCTTTAAAAGAGACTACTGGTCGCAAGTTAGCGTATAAATTAAAATGCTTACGTAATGATACGTTGATTGACGTAAAGCCAGCGCCAACAGGTGTAGTTAACGGACCTTTTAATGCTACTTTGTTTTTTTCAATTAAATCTAATGTTGCTGTTGGCAACAGTTCACTTGAAGTTTGTAGTGCAGCAAGACCAGCATCAGCAAAGTCATATGCGAAATTACAGCCAGCCTTATCTAAAATTTGAATTGCAGACTCAATAATATCCGGACCAATGCCATCACCCGGGATCACTGTAATTCTTCTTTGTGTCATACATATTCCTTATTTAATTAGCTTACTTTCAAATGAAAATGTTTTGTTGCCGTATGGTAACAAAGTATTACTTGATTGTTAATGTAGTTACTGCTGTTATTTTAGTAAATAAAGCGTTTAACTTTGTTATATCGCCATGTGGTAGACGTAGATCTAGAATTTCACTTTTTTTGTACTATTAACGCTTAGTACGAATACTAGAATTATTACTCTAAGCGTTATTTTTATGATTAAGGCTGATACCGTAAATCTTTTAAATTGAATCCTAAAGGAATATCAATTTTGAGCTGTGCTAGCTGTTGGGTGATATAAGCCATTTCTTTATGTGTATCAAGTTTTTCGCGAAGCTTGGGTTTTAGCTCTTCACTCGCATAAATTGCGTCTAAAGTAACATGTTGTGTTAATAATTGAGTGGCTGTTTTAGGTCCAATTCCTGCTACGCCAGCGAGATGACTACCACTGATCCCTGTTAAGGCCCAGTAGTCGGCAAGTTGCTGTGGTTGTACTCCGAATTTATCGTCAATAAAGTTTTGGTCTAACCAGCGTTTGTTAAAATAATCACGAATTTGAATGTAAGGATTTAACAGTTGGCAGTAACCCTTATCGGTCGAAATAATGGTGACTTGTTGCTGTTGTGCTGACATTTTGACGGCGAGCGTTGCAATTAAATCATCCGCTTCATCTTGTTCTGTTAATAAAGAGTCTACGTTCAAATCCCACAGGTCATCTTGGATTAAATTGAGTGCTTGCTGCAAGCTTTCTGGCATCGGCTTACGATTCGCCTTGTAATCGGGGTAGATCTCATGGCGCCAGCCCGTTTTCTCAGCATCAAAGACCGCGACGACATGCGTCGGAGCCGTGATTGCTAATAATTTTCGAACCGCTTGCTTAATGGTTTCGCGCGTTGCGCTTATTTGCGCAACCGGATCATTACTTTGATTTAGTTGTACTGCATGAACTCGACGGATCAGGTTTAACGCATCGATAATTAATAAGTGATTTTTGGCCATATCCGTGTTTCATCAAAGTTAATTGGGCTTTATTATTTCATAGCAAGGTTCATACTTACTACCTGGAAGCTTCATTCTATTCTGTTTTATGAAGTTTTTTAATAAATTGTCCATTAATTGCATTAATTTTGGGTCGCCTTGCAATTTGAATGGACCATTTTTTTCAATTGATTTGATCCCTGAGTCTTTAACATTACCCGCGACGATACCGGAAAAGGCTTTTCGCAGGTTCATTGCTAATACTTCAGGGGCTTGATTAAGGTTGAGGTTTAATGCCGCCATATGCTGGTGACTTGGAATAAATGGAACTTGAAAATCTAATTCTATTTTTAAGCTCCAGTTATATGAATAAGCATCACCAATGGCACGGCGATATTCATAGGTTTTATGCATGGCTTGTTTCATTATTTGTGCTGCACTTGCAGCATCATCAATAATAATTTGATAGTATTTTTGTGCTTCAAAACCAAGGGTTGCACCGACAAATTCATCGATGGTAGTAAAGTATTCTTCACTTTCCTTAGGGCCGGTAAGTACAATCGGCAGCGGCTGACGTTTATTTTCGGGGTGCATCATTATTCCCAGTAAGTACAAGAGTTCTTCTGCTGTACCTGCACCACCAGGAAAAATGATAATACCGTGAGATAGGCGTACAAAGGCTTCTAAACGTTTTTCAATGTCCGGTAAAATGACGAGTTCATTTACGATGGGGTTAGGTGGTTCGGCAGCTATAATACTGGGTTCGGTTAAACCAAGATAGCGGCGTTGTTTTACGCGCTGTTTCGCATGGCCAACTGTCGCCCCTTTCATTGGACCTTCCATTGCACCGGGTCCGCAACCCGTGCAAATATTTATTTCACGCAAGCCTAATTCATGACCAACGGCTTTAGCATATTCATATTCTGGTGAGCGGATGGAGTGGCCTCCCCAGCAAACGACCATATTAGGATCGGAATCTGATTTGATCACGCGTGCATTACGTAAAATAGAAAATACCTGGTTGGTTAAAAATGAAGATAATTCTTTTTTGGGGACGGGTTCTTGCTCTATATAACTATTAACATAAAGAATATCGCGCAATACTGAAAATAGGTGTTCTTGAATACCTCGAATAATCTCACCATCGACAAACGCTTGTTCTGGGGCGTTATGTAGCTCGAGCTTTACGCCGCGTTCACGTTGTACAACACTGATATCAAAGCTACGGAATGCTTTTAAAATTTCACTACTGGAATCAGTTCGAGAACCTGAGTTTAATACGGCCAGTGAGCAATTTCGGAATAATAAATATAAATCACTGGTGGCAGTTTGTTGTAGCCGATCGACTTCAAGTTGTGAAAGCAAATCCATACTGCCAACGGGTTTAATGTGCGTGATCATAAGCTAAACTCCATGTCAGAAAGCTGGCATTAAGCACGTATAACCGGTTGATAAAAAATGAATATGGACGTACTTATTACCGCAAGTCTAATTAAGTTTAGTTGCTAATGATAACTTTATCTCGTCCTGAGCTTTTTGCTTGATACAAGGCTTTATCCGCGCGTTCGAAAGGTTCAACTGTTTCATTATCCTCTGGTAAGAATTGAGTCGCACCAATTGAGATAGTGATTGAAATCTGTTCGCCTTTAAATCTAAACGGTATACTTTTAATGGTCTTGCGCAGCTTATCTAAAACGGCCTGTATTTCATGTGGTTTTAAGTCGGCAAGTAATACGACAAATTCTTCACCACCAAAACGGGCGATAAAGTCTTTACCCTTAATCGATTTTTGTAAGGCTCTTGCGACGATTTTAAGGGCTTTGTCCCCTGCAATATGACCAAAGGTATCATTGATATTCTTAAAGTGATCAATATCGATGATCGCGATTGTGGTATTGGTTTGATAACGCTGCCAACGTTTAAATTCAAGCTTAAAGCGTTCGTCTAATGCGGTGCGATTGTATACCTGTGTTAAAGAATCAAGGTACAGTTTATGCTGTTGTGCTTCTAAGCGTTGTGTATGCAGTAATGTTTCTTTTTTGAGTTGCTCAAGTTGGCTCTGAACTGCTTTTATTTGTTGCTCTAATCGAATTTTCTCTTGTAGTAATTGCTCTTGTTGTTGGATACTACTCGAGATGATTTCAAGTCCTTGTTGAACGTGTAACTTCGTTTCTTCTAAGTTTTCACAAGTACTGATATCTAAGTCTAAAATATCAATTCGCTCTTTTAGATTTTCCAACAAACTCATTTGTTTTTTATTTATTTTACTACTATCAACTAATGAGTTATCAAACTTATAAGCGATATTATTGAGTTCTTCGACAATGGCATGTAAAAACGTCTTTGACGCTAAGCGTTCTTCACGAGCCCCTTCGATAATGTTGTTGATGATTTGCAAACAGATATCAACGAGTTCATTGATTTCGACACCTTGTAATAAACGTTGACGAATTTTTTGAAGATTTGAGCCAAACCCACCGGCAAAATCAAGTTCATTGATTAAGCGTTGCAAATCGTCGCATATTTTTTTGTGTTCGGTTGCCGTTACACCGCTATTACTTCCGCGATACATTTGTAAGTTTTTGATTGCGCTGTGATAAATGCAGAAGAGTGATTGCACTTTTGTTTGTAATGCAGTGACAGCTGCCGCTTTGGGCTCCGCTAATAGTAATTGCAACTCGGCGGTGAGTTTAGGATCGTCCTGTAACAAATGAATTAATGATTTAGTGGCTTGAATTGTAGCGTTATCACCAATTTTTAAGGTATCGGATAAGATATGTGGTTGTAGCATCACTTGACGCTCAACCTGTTTGATTTGAGTGATAAGTTCATCGTCAGACGCACTGCGTTCTAGAATTGCTTTTAGCTTACTTACTTCAATGTTTAGCTCGGTATCGATACCTCGCGTGGCACCAAGTAAACGATTAATAAATGCTAATAACATGGCAGTGTTAATTTTTGTGTACCCGCTGGCATCACTTTGCTGTGTTGCTGAGTGCGAATCTTGTGATGTCTGCATGTATACTTTTCACATAAGTTAAATCAAAGATGGAGATTAGCTTACCACTATATATACATCTATAAAATAGTTTGGTGCTAAAATGTAAGCCTACAGCCAATTAATATCATTTTTGTCTGTTGAGGAGGTGACTTTTACTAAGCCTTTTTCAATGGCTTGCTTGGATCTGTTCCAGATATCACCATGGAAAAATGCCGGTTGTGTATAGGTTAAGGCACTTAATTTAACCCAACTATTTCGGTTATGTTTACGACTTAATTGGGTTGCACCTGATAAGGCTAAAGTGGCTATATTTAACAGCTTTCTACTGTCGATTGCTGTTGGGTATTTAAATAAGAAGGGGTGAGAAACCATACCTATCGAGATATTTTTGTCAAAATTAAGCTGGCAATCAAATTGTTCGAACCAGTCTAGGATACGGTTGGCAATGATCGCAGGGTCGTAATTTTTGTTTACTTTCTTAACTAATAATAATTGCGTGTCATTTAATTGGAATAAATGTTCAGAATCATGTAGTTGTTGTTTTAAATATGCACCTAATTCTGTTTCTACTTTATTTACGAGTGAAAGGCTGCATTTTTGACGTAAAGGCAGTAAAAAGTCGAGACTAATGATTGCGCAACTATGCACACTGTTTTGCTTATCTGAATATTCCCAATCAGAATAAAATCGTGCTTCTTGCAGTGGCGTCGGTATATATTGATTTAGGCTGTTGATGTTATTCAAGCCAGTATTTGAATGAATATTGTAGTTATTCTCTAACTGTTCTACATCTTGTTTTTGTAATTTCATCTTTTGCGTATTGATATAGTACAAATAAAGAATAATTAGCATAATTGAAGCAAGTAAAAAAACATTAATAACCAAGTTATGTTTTGATTGTTTTAGCTTGAGCACTTGTGCTTGTAATTGGTTTATCTTTTGCGATTTTATTTCATTATTTTCTTTGTGTTGATTAGAGACAGGAAATGCTTTTTTTGCTTCAAAATTAGAGAGTTTGTTATAGCGTACAAATTGCTTATAGCTATCGAGTGCTTTTGCGTATTGATCTGTTTCTTCATAGGCTGTGGCAAGATACAGATAGACGGTTTCAAATTGTTTACTATTGTTTAGTTTACCGGCGATCGATAACGCTTTATTTAAACGTATTAATGCGGTGTCGTAATGCTGTTGTTGAATCGCTAAATTAGCCAGGTGTACGAGTGATTCAAGTAATAAATCCGTTTGGCCATTATTGTAAAACAACTGCTCTGCATTCGATAAATATTGCTCGGCCAAGCTATAATTACCCATTTGCAAGTAAGTTTTTCCCACTTCAAAATAGACTGTGTTTAATTTGTTTTTCTCATCAAACACCTTCAGTAAATCGAGAGCATTAAAATAATAAACGAGCGATAAGTTATATTCTTTAATTTTACGATGCATACTGGCAAGTGCTAATAAAGAATCGGATAGTTGCAATTTGTTGCCAAGATTTTGATAATATTGAGCCGATTGATTGGCAAAGCTGATCGCTAATTTAAAGTTATCTTCGGCGATATAGGCTTGGCTCATTTTTTTAGTGAGCAGGCCATTGAGGGTATCTTGATTATCAAGTAGTTTTTGTTGGGCTTTGTTGTAAAAATTAATCGCTAAGGTTAATTTATTTTGCTGTTGGTAATTATACCCAATGGCATAAGCAGCCCAAGCAGCATTGTTCGTGAGTGGGGTCTGGGCACCATATTGTTCAGCTTCGCGAAACAGTTGCATTGATTCTTCGTAATCATTGAGCTTTAACGCAATCTCACCTGCAATAATTTTGAGTGCAAAAGAGCCATTAGCAGTCGGATTATAAGTATTGTCATTAATGCTATCGATGACTTTGTTAATGGTTTCTTGTGCAAGTTGGAAGTTAGCAAGCGTATTCGATTGTGCAAGAATGTGGCTTTTGATTAATAAGCTTTGCTGTTTTAAATGCAGTGGTACGGAATTCGATTTTTCAGCGAGCATTTTATCGAGCGTAACAACGGCTTGACCGATATTATTTGCATAGAAATAGCAGAGTGCTTTTTGTTGTTTGACGAGCGCAAGATCTGAAGGTGTTACCGATTTTTCTCTGATTTTACTCATACGAGAGACTTCAGTGATAATGTCTTGTTTTTGTGTTTGCAAAAATTCATCAATAATTTGAATACATTGATAAGGTTGGCTGTATTGTACAGACTGACTGCGCTTGAGTTCATTCGGTAAGATCAGCTGATCAAACAAACTTGCAGCTGCAGTAGTGCTAAAGAGAAGAAATACAAGAGCATAAACAAAACGTAAAATCATGAGTTTAATATCGAATAGAAAGGCTGCTATCACATTCTTATGATCACATGTCCTTATTAACATTAGCGTTCCTTTGCTAATTCGGGCCTCCACCAGAGTGAGGTCGATGCTGTAATCTTATATCACTACTATATTTTATAGTATTGATTGCAGCCTTCAAATACTAAACTATTTTGCAGGCTTTGTTAATGACTGGATATTTAAAAAATATCCAGTCTCGGCAATATTATTGGCGAATTAAACGGATATTATCTATTTTAGCATCACAATTGGTTCTAAATGGGTTTATATCCAAACCACCTCTGCGGGTATAGCGTGCATAAACAGTTAATTGTTCTGGTTTGCAGAAGCGCATAATGTCTGTGAAAATACGCTCAACGCATTGCTCATGAAACTCATTATGCTGACGAAATGAGATTAAATAGCGTAATAATGCTTCTTGGTCGATTTTATTTCCTTGATAAGCAATATAAACGCTGCCCCAATCGGGTTGATTGGTCACGAGGCAATTTGATTTTAATAAATGACTGTAAACCACTTCGTTAACCACGTCATTGTTATCTGCAGCTGCTTTGAGTAAGTCAGCATTAAACTCATAATTATCGATATCAATATCAAGATGATCAATACAGGTACCTGTTATTTTTGTGATTTGACTTGGCGCTTTATCTAAATCATCAAACATAACCACTTCAACAGGCCCTTGTGCACATGCGGCTAAGTCGCGTTGCAGTGTTTCGGTTACTGCTTCTGTAGAGTTAAAACGGGTTTGGTTAAAGCTGTTTAAGTAGAGCTTGAATGATTTTGACTCGATTAAGTTAACTGATGTCGCGCAGACTTTTACTTCGGCTACGGCTACGATTGGCTTACCTTTGCTATTTAACCAAGACAGTTCATATAAATTCCATAGATCACAACCTGTGAATGGCAGTTGATCGGATAGTGACAGATCATCTCGATTTAATTGTCTTGGTACAGGCTGTAACAAGTTAGGTTGGTATTGAGATATGTATTCCGTTTTTTGCCCTAGGTTTAATTTATCCAGTGCAGTTGAATCTTGGTAACGGTTTGTAATTGTCATGGTTTATTCTCATCGGTTAGCGCGTAATATAGCCAAGCTCCCTCAAGTTGCATATTCAGGTAGTTTGGGAATAGTTAATTTACTTATCAGTGGCGAGATTGTAATAAATTTTACTGCGTAGTGATATGCTATAGCAGATTTAATCATTTTTATGGGGAATATAATGACTGCAGCTGTAACCGATGCATTGATTTCTTTTTATGCGCGCTGTGAACAACTTTGGCAAACACAAGATTATTTACCACAACAGGCGTTTGATCCCGAGTGGGATTCGCCGTGCTTTATTGTGGATTCAAATCATCCCCAACTGCTTGCGGGTAATAAAGCTTGGTTGCCAGTAAAACGTGATGAGATAACATCATTTAGTAATATTGAGTCGGCGTTAAGCATTGAGCTTGATCCGCAGATAGCCGATTTTTTTGGTGCTTATTTCAGTGACCATATGCCTGCAAGTTTTAATGATGAAGTCATTGAATTGGTACAGGTATGGAGTCCAGATGACTTTGAGCGTTTACAAGAAAATACGATTGCACATTTAATGATGAAGAAAACACTAAAACAGTCGCCTACGTTATTTATTGCTAGTTGCGTGGATGACATGCAGATCATTGCACTAGATAACGTCAGTGGTGAAGTAGTGCGTGAAGTGCTGGGGAAAGGCATTTCTGAAGTATTAGCGCCAGACCTAGCGACGTTTATTGGTCAATTAACACCAGTCTTATTCGAACAGTAAACCGCTGTTTCATTTTTATTAAACAGCGCAAGTATTAACTCGCGCTGTTTCTTGGCAATCTTATGTTTTGTTAGTTACTACCAAGGTAAATTGGATAATAAACGGCAAGGCTCACATTTAAAATCAAAGATACCGTGTAATGGAACTTCCAATTGCCATTCACCGTCACAGCTTGGGCAAGGACGCGTTTGTGCTTGCTCTTTTTGCTCTGCTGTATCCGCTAAATGATAAAGATAATAATAGGTTGGGATATTAGTTTGTTGCTCAATATCTTTAGCGAGTTGCCAGCCTGTATTATTTAATGGACTCTTCATATCCGTCAAGGCTTCACTACAGACTTGCTTTAATGTGGTGCCGTGCATTTGTAATTCATCTGTTGAATTCCAATCGATTTGCCAACGTAGCAACGCTTGGTGATCGCCTATCGCTGGTGTAGGTAATTTATACAGCGGGATAGGGGCTAGATGTTCTCCGCAACGTAAAGGTGAGCAAGTACTGAGATAATGGGTATATAATACTTGCCATTCGGGCTGCCGACAAGGGTCGGTATTATCTGAATGTAAATCCATGCCTGTCAGGCGAATCTTAGGGGCGAGTAAACCTGCTTGATTTAAGGCTTGTAAGCGTTTTTCAACAATGCTGGAATGATATCTCGGGTGTAGACTTTCTTCTTCAGGACAGACGACACGGGTGGTAAAGACGCCATCATCCATACTGGTTGGGAACTCGCGGCCGAGTATTTGGCCGTTGTAGCGTAAGGCGTCAATCAGCTGGGTAATCGCACTATCGACAGCATCAATAGTGGTGTCTTGGTAACATTCAAAAGTGAGTTCTGCAGTAAACAAAGTATTCTCTCAATGACGGCTACTGACATTGTTTTATTTATTTTTACTTAAATAACAATCGTCAGTCGCGTGTAGTTCGTGTAATTGCGTTATTGTGTTAATAGGGCTTTTTTTAACGCGACTATTTCAGCTTTTAGTTCGCTCACTTCCTGGCGTAGCGGTGCAATCTCTTCGCGCACCGATGCAATAGCGGTTGCAATCAGCGCTGCGGTTGAATCTGCTACATCTATACTCGTAGATACTGGCGTATTTTTTGGTGGGACGACTGCATTCGGATCAAAGCGCCATGTTTTTAGCGTTTCAATAATATCGCGCATGTTTGCTGGTTGTATTAGTCGTGATTTAACCAGTGCCATTGAGGGCTTCTTTCCTTCGAGAGCAAGCTGGTTTGCGGCATCGACAATGTGTTGTAGGCTCATGGTATTCCTTCTTCCATATTCAGATTATTAACGTAGCATAGTATCAAAGTGATCGATAACTTCGGCCCAGTCTGCATCTTCGTAAATGGCTTCTTTGAGAAACATTGCTTGCGAATCGTTCCAAAATGGTGCTTCAAATAATAATACACCCGTTTGGATTTTATGCTGATGGATAAAACGTTTCATGCTTAACTCATCATTTTCTAAGCCGAGTTGCGCAAATAATAGTTCTAAGGTTTGTGTGGCTAAAAACATCATCTGGCTCCTGTGTTTTTTTCAGTATAGCCAGAGATGAGCAACAGCGTTAGTTTATCACGGTTAATCTATTGCATAAGGGGGGACGACAAAGTGTAAAACCCTTGGCCCTGCCATGATCAATGTTCCTTGATACGCATTTTCGCCGTTGCTGCTAAAGTCAAAATTAAACTTATAACGGAATAAGCTTCCCTTATGTGGGAACCAAGAAATACCCGCTTGTGCTGTTGCTAACCACTGTAATTGCTGTTGCTCACAATACTGTTTAATCAATGCATTGGCTTGTTCTGCTTGTTTACGCAGGTGTATAAAGATTACTACCCCGATAAACCCAACAAAAATGGCTAACAAACTTCCCATATTCAATTCACTCCGTAATTGTGACTGTCTTATTTGGTATTGTTCAGGTGATTAGCTGCGTTTTTGACGAAACAACAATCCGATAGCACTACCAAGCGTATTACTACGCTCAGGGTTACGCAGCATGGCTAATACCTTGCTACGTAGATTTGGTATTGCAACGAGATCTGAAAAGAGATAAATGAACAGTTCTTCGCCTTGTTGCTGTTGTACCGCTGCTTCAAAGAATGCCAATAACCGTACGTCGTCATTAAAGTCGTGCCAGCAACGACCCGCTAACGCGACAATCGTTTGGCTAATATCGTTATGCTTAAATAACGCAGGGTAGAGTGCGGTACGTAGACCTTGTGCTGGAGCGCTTGATAATGCACGTATCAACATAGATAAACGTACATCATCGGGTTTCTCTTGTGCCACTTCTTGGCTTATTAACTGCGCTAAGCCTTCACTTACGATTGTTGGTAAAGCTTCATGTTCCAGCGCCAGACAAAGTGAATATAAAGGTTCAGTTGGCAGTTTTGGTAATGCAGCTGCAAGGTGTTCAGCATTATTATCGCGGTTTAAACGTGTGGCGATATCACAAATACCCTGTACACCGACTTCTTGCCATTGGTCAAAACCAAGCTTATTGGCAAAATAGCGGTGGGCAGTTGAGTAGTATTTACTTTCTGGGCGAATAAAATCACGATTGATGACCGCGTTTAACATCGCCACTTTATCTGTGCTTGGTTTGAATACGTATGGGTTAGTGGCTAGGTGTTCTTGTTCTTCTTCACTCGGGGTTTTTTCTAACATCAGACCAAGCGATTCAACAACCATGTTTAGGAAGGCATTGCGTGTACCTTGGATAAGTAGACCTTGCTCATCAAGTGGGAACTTAAGAAACCAGATGTAGTGCTGATTATTCTCATTTTTGTTCCAAAAGGTAATTGCAAATTGAGCATGGCGTTGCAGTGGCGCTGGATAAGCTAGCTGTGCAGATTCAAATTGCATAAAATCGTCGGTAGAAATTTTACTGATTTTACGACCCATATCATACACTCGAAACTGAGTTTTTGCTTGTAACAGAAATTCCGATAGCGTATTGAGGGTATGCGTATTTGCCATGATCTAATGTGTCCGAGTTAAAAGTGGAACCTAAGTATTAGTGTATTATACGCAAACCCTATCAAGATGCGAATTGAGATTACGATGCGCTTTTGTATCTGCTCGCTGCTGGCGTATAATGTCGCTAAATTTGTTTCATGAGATAATATTATGACGATCTATCTGCAGGCCCAGCAGTTATTAGTGGCGATTGAAGTTGAATTGAAAAACACTGCATTGTGGCATGATGTTACACCAAGTGCGGAAGCCTTCGCGAGTACAACGCCATTTTGTGTTGATACCATGCCTTTTACAGATTGGTTACAGTTTATCTTTTTAGTGAAGATGAAACAGCTAGTGGTGATGCAAATGCCATTACCAAATAAAATGGCTATCCACCCTATGGCGGAAGAAGCTTTTAAAGCAGTACCTGCGGATACACGAGAGTTGTTAGCCCTGATCTTATCGTTTGATCAGTTGTTAAATAAAAATAGCTAAATAAAGCTAGTTAGGTAATGAGCATAATGTTAGATATTTTATATCAAGATGAATACTTGGTCGCGATTGATAAGCCTGCAGGTTTGTTAGTCCATCGCAGTTGGTTAGACAGTCATGAAACTCAGTTTGCCATGCAAATGGTACGAGATCAGATTGGTCAGCATGTTTATACTGTACATCGTTTAGATAGACCCACATCAGGTGTATTGTTATTTGCATTATCAAGCGAAGTAGCAAGACTGATGAGCGAGATATTTCAGGCTCATGCGTTAACTAAACGTTATCTTGCTGTGGTGCGTGGTTGGATTAATGAAGCGGGGACATTAGATTATGCCCTGAAAGTAGAACTCGATAAGATTGCGGATAAACAAGCAACGCAAGATAAAGAAGCACAAGAGGCGGTAACGCATTATAAACCTTTGCATCAGGTGGAAATTCCGTATGCGGTAAGTAAAAACCACCCGACGAGTCGCTATTGTTTAATGGAACTTGAACCACAAACAGGCCGTAAACACCAATTACGTCGTCACATGAAGCATCTATTCCACCCTATTGTAGGCGATACAAGTCATGGCGATGGCCGTCATAATGTGTTTTATCGCGAACACTTTGAATTATCACGCCTGTTACTTATTGCAAAATCATTATCTTTTACCCATCCGGTAACAGCGAAACCAGTGCATATTGAAGCCGCTGTTGGTGACGAAGTATTAGGGTTATTCGAGCAATTTGGTTGGCCAGCACAAGAAGGTGATTATTTACCGCAAGCGGCAGCAAAATAGCGCTTTTTCGATTGTTAACGTACAGACAAACTTAGGTTACACTTTGTTACGTAAGTTTGTCTGTAAAGCTGATATTATTATCGGTTGTTTTTTATTTTATTAATTTTCACTAATATGCCAATACCCATACTTTTCCTGCGTTATAGGCTAAATATCAGCTTTGTAACGCATTTCCTAAAGCAAAAATCGTCTATGTAATCATCTTGGTTGCTTATGTACTGACGCAGTCATTAAAAAGTACGCTCAATTGTACCGTTTTGTACCATTGTGAGTGGCTATTCAAATCTAAACAGCCGATCCGGTAATTGTTATGACTATTGTTTTTGGCAAGCTATAGTTAACGCAACAAAGGAGGCTAACCATGCATCCTCAACAAATTCAAACTGTATCAGTTAACTGTTGCAGTACTATTTAGTTTGTTCACTTAGGAGTGAGAGATGAGTAACGCGTTTGCAAATCTACAGAAAGTAGGTAAGTCATTAATGTTACCTGTATCGGTATTACCGGTCGCAGGTATTTTATTAGGTGTTGGTGCTGCTAAGTTTAGTTGGATGCCAGACGTATTATCTAGCATCATGGAACAAGCTGGTGGTTCTGTATTCGGCCAAATGGCATTACTCTTTGCGATTGGTGTTGCACTTGGTTTTACTAAAAATGATGGTGTAGCTGGTTTAGCCGCAATCGTTGGTTACGGTATTATGACTGCAACGCTAGGTGTTATGGCTGGCGTGATGGGTGTTGAAAGCATCGATACTGGTGTACTTGGTGGTATTCTTGTCGGTGGTTTAGCTGGTTGGGTATTTAACCGCTTCTACACAATTCGATTACCTGAATATTTAGGTTTCTTCGCGGGTAAACGTGCTGTACCAATCATTACGGGTTTTGCTGCTATCGTTCTAGGTCTAATCCTGTCGGTTGTTTGGCCTCCAGTTGGCGGTGCAATCTCTGCATTCTCTGATTGGGCTGCTTACCAAAACCCAGCTATGGCATTTGGTATTTACGGCGTTGTTGAACGTGCTTTAATTCCATTTGGTTTACACCATATTTGGAATGTACCTTTCTTCTTTGAAGCTGGCACATACTGTAAATCGGTTGATGGAACTGCTATCGCAGCTGCGACAGAAACACTTTGTACAGCCGCTAATGGCGAGTGGTTTACGGGTGAAATCTCACGTTATGTAGCTGGTGACCCAACTGCCGGTAACATGGCTGGTGGTTATATGTTTAAAATGTTTGGTCTACCTGCTGCAGCAATCGCGATAGCTCACTCAGCGAAGCCTGAAAACCGAGCTAAAGTAATGGGCATCATGGCATCTGCTGCACTGACTTCATTCTTAACTGGTATCACAGAACCAATTGAGTTCGCATTCCTATTCGTTGCACCTGTACTGTATGTTATCCATGCTTTATTAGCGGGTTCTGCTTTCGTTGTAATGATTTTACTTGGCATTAAACATGGTACGACTTTCTCACACGGTTTCATTGATTTCACTGTGTTATTCAGTCAATCAACAAATGGCTGGTGGTTACCTGTTGTTGGTCTTGTTTACGCTGCGATTTACTACACTGTATTCCGCGTAGTGATTAAGATGTTAGATCTTAAAACACCGGGTCGTGAAGATGAAACTGAAGAAGCAGCTGCTGCGCCAGTATCTACGGATGCAATGGCGGCTGAATTAGTTGCGGCATTCGGTGGTAAAGACAATATCACTAACTTAGATGCATGTATCACTCGTTTACGTATCAGCGTTAATTCTATTGATGACGTTGATCAAGATAAACTGAAAGCGTTAGGTGCTCGTGCTGTCGTTGTTGTAGGCTCAGGTATCCAAGCCATCTTCGGTACTAAGTCTGATAATCTACGTACAGATATGGAAGACTATATCAACACGCTATAACTGAATAAATAGACAGACAGCCTGTTTCAGGCTGCTTAAAGCAAGAATGGCATTTTAACGATGCCATTTTTTTTACTCGAATTTAAGTATAGCGCTGATAACCCATATTTCATCATTCTGGAACGTTACATAAATAACCCGTACTGAGAATTAATTGGGCATAATCTGCGATCTATTCAGAGGTATTTTATGTTTAAGTATATGTCACTAAAAAACAAATTAGCATTATCAGCAAGTCTTGCGATCATATTAGGAGGCATACTGGTTGCTGCTGTTTCTTTTTGGTCCTCTATGCAACGTTTAGATGTCGAAATAGAAGAGCGATTGAAAGGATCTTTTACATCATATAATCAATATGTAGCTGACTGGATTGAATCTAAGGGGACAATTTTAAGCTCATTATCTAATGCTATAGCACCGGAATCGCTTGAGAAACATTTACAACAAATGGCAGTGTCAGGTGGGTTTGACAATGTATTCGCAGCGTTTCCCGATGGTAGCCAAAAGAACGCAAACGGTGTTACGCTGCCGACAGGTAATGATGACCCGAGAAAATGGGGTTGGTACATTAATGCCAAAGCGACGCCTTCAAAAGTGTTTATGGATAATCCAACAGTTGCGGCGGCAACTGGAGCAAATGTTGTCTCTTTAGGGTATTTACAGCAACTACAAGGTCAGTCAGTCGTTATTGGCGCTGATGTTGAAATTAATGATATTTTACAAAACATGGAGCAAGTTGTATTACCTGGCGATGGGTATATGCTTATTAGTAATAATCAAGGTGCCATTTTTGCCCATCAGGACATCAGTTTATTAAATAAAAAAATATCCTCATTAGGTCTAGATTTCGCTGCTATCCAACAGATTATACGTGTCCCCCATGTTGAAAAAATTATGGTGAATGGCAAAGAAAATATTGTTTATGCCGCGCCAATTACAAATAGTGACCTGTTCATTATTATAGTCGTTGATTACAATTCATCGGTAGCGCCACTTTATTCTGCGATTTGGAATCAAGTTATCGCAACAATACTTGTTGTTGTTATTTGTACTTTTTTATTCAATTTCTTGTGTAATATCTTATTTCAACCTCTACTTAGAGTATCAGATGCGCTAGCTTTGATTGCAGAAGGTGGAGGCGATCTTACTCAGCGCATTGAGGTCCAGGCTAACGATGAAGTGGGAAATTTAGCCAATAGCTTTAATTTGTTTGTGAGTAGCCAGCAGCAATTAATTCAACATATTCGTACTCAATCGGAAACGTTGACAACTGAATCCATAGAGAGCGAACGACAAGCAAACCAATCGGTGAGAGAACTTAATCATCAGCAGCAAGAGATTGATATGGTGGCAACTGCGGTGACTGAAATGGCCTCTGCAACGCTAGAAATTGCTTCGCATGCAGAACAGACTGCAAGGGCGGCACAAGATTCTACAGGCAGTACCAACGAAGGTCGTCAGCTAGTACTAAACTCAAAAAATTCGATCAATAATTTAGCCAGTGAAGTTTCTGGTGCGTCTAAAGTGATTGGTGATTTAAATCAGCATGCACAGGAAATATCAACCATACTTGCTACAATTCAGGGTATCGCACAACAAACTAATCTATTGGCATTGAATGCGGCAATTGAAGCGGCTAGAGCTGGTGAACAGGGGCGTGGTTTTGCTGTTGTGGCGGATGAAGTTCGGGTTCTATCACAGCGAACACATTCATCTACAGAGGAAATTAAAGCAACGATTGAAACTTTACAATTAACGACTGCCAAAGCGGTTGGTCTTATGGATAGTAGCTCGAAATTGGCGATTTGTTCTGTAGAAGATGCCGATCAGGCCGCTAATGCATTAGAAGAAATTAATCAGTCTGTTGTGTTGATTAGTGATATGGCTACCCAGATTGCAACCGCTGCTGAAGAGCAAACTCAAGTTACTGGGGAAATATCACAGAATATCGTGTCAATTAAAGATGTGACAGATATTCTTGTGTTGGGCGCTAACCAAAACTTGTTGCAATCACAACAGCTTAATAATCAGGCGAGTGAATTGAATGGCAGAGTATCCACATTTATCGTGGAAGCATGAGATTGATTCGTTCAAATAAAACCCGGCTAATGCCGGGTAAGTCAGCTATTAGTTGTTTGAGTGTAGCTCTGCGTTTAGTTCAACCGCTGATTTGTTAGTTAAACATTCAATCGTACCTGTGATTGAATTACGACGGAATAACAAGTCATCTTTACCGGCTAAATCACGTGCTTTAACTACTTCAACAGCTTGGTTACTTGCATCTAGCATTTGTACTTTAGAACCCGCTGTAATGTATAAGCCTGATTCAATTGTACAGCGGTTACCTAGTGGGATACCTAAACCCGCGTTTGCGCCAAGTAAGCAATTGTCACCCATAGAAATAACTAATTGACCACCGCCACTTAATGTACCCATGATAGACGCTCCGCCACCGATATCAGAACCGTTACCAACCATAACCCCTGCAGAGATACGACCTTCAACCATGCTCACGCCTTCTGTGCCAGCATTAAAGTTAACAAAACCTTCGTGCATGATAGTAGTGCCTTCACCAACGTGTGCACCTAAACGTACACGCGCTGTGTGGGCGATTCGTACGCCTGTTGGTACAACGTAATCCGTCATTTTAGGGAATTTATCAACACAGCTAACAGTCAACACTTCACCGGCAAGGCGTGCTTCAATTTGACGATCTTGAAGCTCAGGTAAATCGATAGGGCCTTGGTTCGTCCATGCGATGTTATGTAATAGACCAAAGATACCGTCAAGTACCGTGCCGTGTGGCTTAACTAGGCGGTGTGAAATTAGTTGTAGCTTTAAATAACCTTCAGCAACAGATGCTGGCTTTTCATCAGTCGCAAGGATCACGACTACTAGAGGCTGTTTACTGTTTGCTGCCGCAGTCGAAAATTTAGCATTAGCTACATCATCATTGGCAGTGAATACCGTTGCAAGTTGTGCTGCTTGTGCAGACGTTACTTCAATTACTTGATTTTGACCTGAGTAATTAATTATTTCACTAATGTCGGCAACCAGTTTGTCACTTGGGTTTAGCAGAGGGTTAGGGAAAAAAGCTTCGATAATTTTACCAGCAGTATTTTTAGTAGCACTACCGAAAGCGAGTGAAAAAGTGGCCATAGCTGAGAAATCTCCATTTAGAATAAGGGCGTGATATGCATACACCACGCCGGATCTGAGTATTTTTTCTATTTATTACAATGTTACCGTTAGTTCTATCACATTTGTCTTTGTTGTTTCAAAGATTATTGTGATTGTTATTTTCAGAGCAATTAGTTATCAGCCAATTCGGTAATCAAATTATGGCGTAATTCCGCTTGCTGTTCCGGGGATAGCGGTTGATTGTTATTACCCGAAATAATGAAGAAATCTTCTGCGCGTTCACCAATAGTTGAAATTTTAGCATTATGCAGGACAATATTTTCTGAGCTCAAAATAGCACTTATCCGAGCAAGTAGCCCTGGGGTATCTAAGGTGATTATCTCGACAAAGGTACGTTTTTTCTTGGTTGCTAAAAACGTCACTTTGGTTTTTACTGAGAACTGTTTAATTTGTCGTGGGATACGCTGTTTTCTTAATACAGGCGCGTTACCCGTCTTTAACACCGTCTCTAATGCTGCTTGCAATGCATAAACCCGATCCGGGGCGAGGGTATCACCGGTTTGATCCAAGATCACGAAACTATCGAGTACGTAACCATTACGACTTGAGGTGATTTTAGCATCATGAATGTTTAAGTTTTTATTCCCTAATGTCGATACAGCAGAAGCGAACAAATGCTTATTATCTTTGGCATAGATAAACACTTCATTACCACCGCGGGTACTATTTTGACTGATTAGCACGAGTGGTTGAGTCGGATCTTCGTGATTGAGAATGCCAGTCGTATGCCAACAGATCTGGTTTGGATCATTACGTAAAAAATATTCGGAACGAAATGTGGTCCACAATGCTTGGATCTGTTCAGTGCTAAAACGGCTATTTTCCAAGAAGGCCAACGCAGTATCTTTATTATTTCTAATTCTGAATTTTGCATCGAGTGGATTTTCTAAACCTCGGCGTAATGCTTGTTGAGTTAAGAAATACAATTCACGTAGCAGTGAACCTTTCCAGTTATTCCATAGACTGTCATTGGTGGCACAAATATCGGCAACAGTGAGGCAGTAAAGGTAATTAAGGTGTTCTTGATCACCAATGGTTCGGGCAAACTCTGTAATGATCTCTGGATCGTGAATATCACGACGTTGTGCGGTTACCGACATTAATAGATGGTATTTGACCAATCGGGAGACCATTTTTCGGTCGGCCTTATTGATCCCGTGTTTCTTGCAGAATGCGCGTGCGTCTATTGCCCCAATTTCAGAGTGATTGCCTTTTTGGCCTTTCCCTATGTCATGAAAAATAGCCGCAATGATCAATAATTCGGGTTTTTCTAAACGTGGGTATATCTCACAGCACAATGGATGGGTTTCTTTGGTCTTGTCCCATTTGTAAGAGTTAATGATTTTCACTAAACGGTGGGTATGCTCATCCACAGTATAGTTATGAAATAAATCAAACTGCATTTGGCCGAGAATGCGACTCCACTGTGGAATATAGGCGGCAATTACCCCATGTTTGTGCATTAATGTGATAGCTAAACCACAAGCATTGGGATGTTTAAATAATTGCATTAACTGTTCACGACACTCGGGAATATCTTCTAACCAAGTCGTTAGTTTACGTCTGGCGTCACGTAATTCACGTATGCTGCCTGCATAAATTCCGGTAATCTGTTCGTTATCCGCAATATGATAAAACAATTCGATAATGGCACTTGGACGACGCGTAAATAGGTCTGTACTGGTGGTATCAATTAAACTACCACGCAGTCGAAAGTCTGCGGTGATATTACGCACATCCATCCCCACGTGTCCGAGAATCGCTTGATTAAATAACTGCAACAGCATTTCATTTAGCTCGGTGACGCGGCGGATAGTCTGGTAAAACTGTTTCATCATGGTTTCGACAGCTTGATTACCTTCACCACGATAACCTAGCGCTTCGGCAACCGTGGTTTGTCTGTCGAATAATAGGCGGTTATCACAGCGTTTTAAACCTAGGTGCAGCGCAAAGCGTACTCGCCATAAGAAATTTTGGCAATCTTCAAGCTCGTGGTATTCCCCTTTGGTTAAAAAACCGTGATTCGTTAACTCTAAGAAACTGTTTGAACCAAAGTGACGACGGGTAATCCATAGAATAGTCTGTAAATCGCGTAATCCTCCGGGACTGCTCTTCAGATCTGGTTCTAAGTTATAAGATGAGCCTTTGAATTGGTGATGACGAGCGAGTTGTTCTTCATGCTTGGCTTGGAAAAAATCTTGGCTTGGCCAAAAAAATTCAGGGTCAATAATGTCTTGTAACTGTGCGTAAGTGTCTTCAGAACCTGTTATCAAACGAGACTCTAATAAATTGGTCGCAATAGTAATATCACTTAAACCTTGCTCTAAACATCCATCAACGGTGCGAACACTGTGCCCAACTTCTAAGCGTAAATCCCATAACATAGTGATGAAGATTGATATTGCCTGTTCTTGTTCTGTGGTTAATGGCAAGGTTGTTGTAATGAGTAAATCAATGTCTGATTTAGGGTGTAATTCACCACGTCCATACCCACCAACAGCAACCAGAGCGAGCTCGGAGTGTTTTGCCAACCCAAATTTTTGCCAAAGACGATTGAGTAATTGGTCCATGTATTCTGCGCGGCAAGATACTAACGCAATAATATCATCACCATCAAAAAAACGTTGCTCAAGCCAAGCCTGAAACTCTTGCATGTGTGATTTACAATGATTAAGTGTTAACTCTTCATCTAAGAGTAATGCGGGGACATATTGAGTAGGATCCATGCGACGCCTTCCTGGAGTTCGATAGAGAGATGGGAGCTGCAGGGCACTGCTCCCATATTAGCTAATATAAAATTAGCGTTATCTATTTTAGTTTTTTAAGATACGCGGAATAGTTTCTTCAGCACGTAATGTCATAATTTCACAACCGTCTTTGGTTACAACAATCGTATGTTCCCATTGCGCAGAGTTTTTATTGTCTTTGGTTAAGACTGTCCAATGGTCATCGGCAACTTCATTATGTTTTTTACCCGCGTTGATCATAGGTTCAATCGTGAAGCACATGCCTTCTTTAAGCACTAGATTTTGATTACTTTCATTGAAACGTGATTTGTAATGTAATACTTGTGGTTCTTCATGGAATTTTTCTCCAATACCGTGACCACAGTATTCTTCTACGATTGAGTATTTACGTGTTGGATTTGCTTTATTGTGCGTCTTGATTTTTTTCTCAATGATCTCGCCAATGCGGCTTAAACGAGTACCCGGTTTGACTTGACGCAAACCTTCGTATAAAGCTTCTTGTGCAATACGACATAGCTGCTTATCACGTGGTGAAACGTCACCCACGAGAAACATTTTTGATGTATCGCCGTGTAAGCCATCTTTGATGACGGTAATATCAAGGTTAATGATGTCACCATCTTCTAACGGGCGGTCATCTGGCACACCGTGGCAAACAACACTGTTAATTGATGTGCAGATCGATTTTGGAAATGCTGTGTCATCATTTTCATCATAACTTGGGTAGAACAGTGGTGCAGATAATGCGTCGTTTGCTAAAGTGAATTCATGGCAACGATCATTTAACTCCTGAGTAGTCACCCCGGCAACTACAAACGGTTCTATCATTTCTAGTACTTGTGCTGCTAATCGACCCGCAACGCGCATTTTTTCGATTTGATCTTCAGTTTTAATGATTACGCTCATTTTTCACTCTTTAATATGTAGGTTTCTTGTTTTATGGCTATTATTGTAACGCTAATGAGTGTAAGAAGCCTAAATTTTTTTTGGGGATTAAGGTCTCTATTTAAGCGTCTGCTATTTATAGGTATTCAGTGATAAATAAATAATTAATTTAATGCAGATAAATATCCGAGTAAGCCGCTATATTAAAGGTTATTCGGTGTATTTATTTACTGGAACAACCGCAAAAAAGACCGCTACAAAATTTGTGCTATTTATCTAAATATGATATAAAGCGCGCAATGAATTTAGTAAATGTCTATAACTTGTTATTTGCTAAATTTCATACACATAAATTTTATATAAATCACACACACATCGTCACATTTGTCGGGGTGCTTTTATTTTGTTTGTTGATTGCTTGCTTTCGCTCGCTTTTAGTTAGAAATAAAGGTCGAAAAAATGGGATGTGTGGAGGCCTAACCCCATACAAATTTAAGGAATTTAAAATGTCTACAGTATCAATGCGCGATATGCTACAAGCCGGTGTTCATTTCGGTCACCAAACTCGTTACTGGAACCCTAAGATGAAGCAATACATCTTCGGTGCTCGTAGTAAAGTACATATCATCAACCTAGAGCAAACTGTTCCTATGTTCAACGACGCACTTGGTTTTATCAAGAACGTTGCAGACAAAAAAGGTAAAGTTCTTTTTGTTGGTACTAAAAAAGCTGCTGGCGAAACAATCAAAGAAGCTGCACTTTCATGTGACCAGTTCTACGTTGATCATCGCTGGTTAGGCGGTATGTTGACTAACTGGAAAACAGTACGTCAATCAATCAAACGTCTTACTACTCTAGAAGCACAATCACAAGACGGTACATTCGAGCAACTTACTAAGAAAGAAGCTCTAATGAACACACGTGAAATGATCAAACTAGAAAAAAGCCTTGGTGGTATTAAAACTATGGGCGGTTTACCAGACGTTATCTTCATTATCGATGCTGACCATGAGCACATCGCTATTAAAGAAGCTAACAACCTAGGTATCCCAGTAGTAGCTATCGTTGATACTAACTCAAACCCAGACAACATTGATTTTGTTGTACCTGGTAACGATGATGCGATCCGTGCTATCAAACTTTACGCTGGCGCAGTAGCTGCAAGTGTAAACGAAGGCCGTAATCAAGACATCGCTGCACAAGCTGAAAGCGACTTCATCGAAGAAGCTAAATAATAAAGCTTTTCGATTTGATCGATGCTCTTATTAACTAAGTGCACTATTTAGTTAACAGGAGCCGTATGGCTCCTGTTTTTTTTCGTATAAGAAATTGAGGAAATTACCCATGGCAATTACTGCTGCAATGGTTAAAGAACTGCGCGAACGTACAGCTGCAGGCATGATGGATTGTAAAAAAGCTTTAGTTGAAGCTGAAGGCGATATGGAACTTGCAATCGAAAACATGCGTAAATCAGGCGCTGTGAAAGCGGCTAAAAAAGCAGGTCGTATTGCTGCTGAAGGCGTTGTTAAAACTAAAGTTGCTAACGGCGTTGCTGTTCTAGTTGAAATCAACTCAGAAACAGATTTCGTAGCAAAAGATGCAAGCTTCCTAGCATTTGCTAATCAAGTTGTTGAAGTTGCTCACGCTGGTGAATTTAACACTGCCGAAGCACTACTAGCCGCTAAATTTGACGCTGAATTAACAGTTGAAGAAGCGCGTGCTAACCTAATTGCTAAAATTGGCGAGAACATCAATGTTCGTCGTTCAGTTGTAGTTAAAGGTGACAACATGGCTGCATACGTACACGGCGGCACTATCGGTGTTGTTACTGTACTTAAAGGTGGTAATGAAGAATTAGCTAAGAAACTTGCTATGCACGTAGCAGCAGCTAAGCCTGAGTTCGTTAAACCTGAAGATGTTCCTGCATCTGTAGTTGAAAAAGAAAAAGCGATCCAAATCGAAATCGCAGTGAACAGTGGCAAACCACAAGAAATCGCTGAGAAAATGGTTGTTGGTCGTATGAAGAAATTCACTGGTGAAGTTAGCCTTACTGGTCAAGCTTTCATCATGGAACCTTCAAAAACTGTTGGTCAACTTCTTAAAGAAGAAGGCGCAGACGTTGAAACATTTATCCGCATCGAAGTGGGTGAAGGTATCGAGAAAGCGGAAGATGATTTCGCCGCTGAAGTTGCAGCTACAGTAGCAGCAGCTAAAAAAGCATAATTTAATTATTGCTTAAGATTTAATACAGACCGCGGCTCAGGCTGCGGTTTTTCCACAATTAGGATAAAGAGCTCATTATGACTACCAACCCGAAACCTGCATATCGTCGTATTTTATTAAAGCTTAGCGGTGAAGCGCTGATGGGAGACGAGAATTTTGGTATTGACCCTAAAGTTCTGGATCGCATGGCACAAGAAATCAAAGAAATTGTTGAGTTAGGTGTTCAAGTTGGTTTGGTTATTGGTGGCGGAAACCTATTCCGTGGTGCAGGTCTGGCTGAAGCGGGTATGAACCGTGTAGTGGGCGATCACATGGGCATGTTAGCGACTGTGATGAATGGCTTAGCAATGCGTGATGCACTTCACCGTGCTTATGTGAATGCTCGTTTAATGTCTGCAATTGAATTACGTGGCGTATGTGACAGCTATAATTGGGCTGAAGCAATTAGCTTATTAAAAACTGGTCGAGTCGTTATTTTCTCGGCGGGTACAGGTAACCCATTCTGTACAACTGATTCAGCTGCGTGTTTACGTGGTATTGAAATTGAAGCTGACATTGTATTGAAAGCAACAAAAGTTGACGGTGTATACTCTGAAGATCCAGTGAAAAATCCTGATGCTGAATTTTACTCTAATCTTGAATATCGTGAAGTTGTAGAAAAAGAACTTAAGATAATGGATTTATCAGCATTTACTATGGCGCGAGACCATAATTTACCTATGCGTGTATTTAATATGACTAAGCCAGGTGCTTTACGTCGTGTTATTATGGGTGAAGCTGAAGGTACATTGATTTCAAATGCAGCAAAGAAATAAAACTGGATCTCAAATTCAGTAAATAAATACAATAGTTTAAAGTTTGGGGGATTATAACAAGACCTCTAAATTGAATTGATTTACACTAAGTAAGTAAATTCTCATAGATAAGACAGTGTTAAGCACTCTCGACAAATTTAAGGAAGACGTTGTGATCAACGAAATTAAAGATGACGCTCAGACTCGTATGAGCAAAAGTATCGAAGCATTGAAAGGTCAACTATCTAAAGTTCGAACTGGCCGTGCACACCCAAGTATCCTAAACGGTATTACCGTTTCTTACTATGGTGCTAACACACCTCTTAACCAAATTGGTAATGTTGGTACTGAAGATTCACGTACACTTAGCATTACTGTATTTGATGCCACTATGGTACAAGCGGTAGAAAAAGCTATCATGATGTCTGATTTGGGTCTTAACCCACAGTCTGCAGGTACAAATATCCGTATTCCATTACCAGCACTTACTGAAGAGCGTCGTAAGAGCTTAATCAAAGTTGTACGTGGAGATGCTGAACAAGGTCGTGTTGCGATCCGTAACATCCGTCGTGATGCAAATGGTGATATTAAAGCATTACTAAAAGAAAAAGAAATTGGTGAAGATGACGATCGTCGTGCACAAGATGAGATTCAAAAATTGACTGATACATATATTAAGCAAGTTGATTCTGTATTAGCAGATAAAGAAAAAGACTTAATGGAAGTGTAATTTATTTACATGCTTTAAAACGCCGTGTTTTGACGCGGCGTTTTAATTTTTGATGGATAGAAATAGTAATGGTAAACTCCAGCGAACTCGAAGCGTTAGTTAATGACTCGAAACCTAAGCACGTTGCAATCATCATGGATGGCAATGGACGTTGGGCTGAGCAGCGAGGCAAAATACGTATTAAGGGCCACCATGAAGGTGTTAAGTCTGTTCGCCAAGTTGTGAGTAGTGCATTAGCTATTGGGGTTGAATCACTCACGTTATTTGCTTTTAGTAGTGAGAATTGGCGTCGACCTGAAGCTGAAGTTAGCATGTTGATGAAATTATTCATGACAGTGTTAACTCGAGAAGTTAAAAAACTACATAAAAATCAAATTCGTCTAAACATTATCGGCGATATATCTGCCTTTAGTCCTGCCATTCAAACCAAGATCGCTGAAGCTCAAGCGTTAACCATAAATAATACTAAGTTAACCCTTAATATTGCAGCCAATTACGGTGGCCAATCAGATATTGCACATGCAGCCAAGAAAATTGCTGCAGCCGTTAAAAGTGGTGCAATGAGTCTTGAACAAATTGATGATAAAATGCTGGGTCAACACGTCGCAATGGCTGACCAGCCTGCCGTGGATCTGATGATCCGTACTGGCGGTGATCATCGAATTAGTAATTTTATATTATGGCAATTGGCTTACGCAGAGTTATATTTCAGTGATATATTATGGCCTGATTTTGACAGCATCGCCTTTGAAGATGCCATTTTTAGCTTTGTAAACCGAGAACGTCGTTTTGGCGGCACTGGCGAACAAGTCAGAGCTATTTTAACAAAGCAGCAATAAACACATATAAGTAAGTACTTAGCTCTCATTCTGAGTACTTTTCAATAGGAGAACAACTTTGCTTAAGCAACGAATTACGACCGCGTTAATTTTAGCGCCATTAGCGCTTGCCGCTATTTTTTTGTTACCCCTGCAATGGTATGCGCTTGCAATCGCCGGTGTTTTTATCTTAGCAACAAAAGAGTGGGCTGTATTGGTTGATAAGAATAACAGTAAATTACCCAATGCTTTGATTGTCGGCTATTCCCTTATTCTTGGTGCATCATTATTAGTTATTCCACCTGATGTTCGTAATATCTGGCAAGTGACTGATGGTGAAATTGTTTTAGTACCATTAGTCAAAGGTATTTTAACCGTCGGTGCTGTGTGGTGGTTAATTTGTGCCGGATTAGTTTTGACGTATCCAAATAGCGCTAAAGTATGGACTAAAAATACACTTGTTAAAGTTGGATTTGGTATCGTTACGCTAGTGCCTTTTTTCTGGGCTATGTTAGCACTACGCTCTTATGATTATGCGCATGACCAGATGTCGGGTGCGTGGTTAGTGATGCTCGTTATGTTCTTAGTGTGGGGCGCGGATTCGGGTGCTTACTTTACTGGTAAAAAATTCGGTAAGAATAAACTAGCACCAAAAGTTAGCCCTGGTAAAACGCGTGAAGGTTTTCTTGGTGGTGTTGCAGTATCAATGATTATTGCGTTAATTGCTGCCGTTGTGATGACTGTATCACCTTCAGGGGAACTTGATGGCTCTAAGCTTGTCGTAGTTCTGTTCACGTGCTTTGTAACGTCAATTTCATCAACATTAGGTGATCTTAATGAGAGTATGTTTAAACGTGAAGCGGGTGTAAAAGACAGTGGTACATTATTACCTGGTCACGGTGGTATCCTTGATCGGATTGATAGCTTAACTGCTGCATTACCGGTATTTGCTGTTATTTATTTAGTTTGGTTTTAAGGGAGCGTTATTGTGATTGGATTAACGATACTGGGTGCAACCGGCTCGATCGGTAAAAGTACCCTTGCAGTTATTCGTCAAAATCCTGAGCGCTTTCGGGTACAGGCTTTAACGGCTAATAGTAATGTTATTGAGATGCTGGCGCAATGTTTAGAGTTTAAACCTTGCTACGCCGTTATGCTTAATGATGTTGCAGCAGGCCAGTTAGCGCAACAACTTAAATCACTTAATTGCTCTACAGAAGTGCTTTCTGGAATGGATGCATTATGTCAGGTTGCCACACTTGACGATGTAGACATGGTGATGGCTGCAATCGTTGGCGCGGCAGGTCTTATGCCAACCTTAGCCGCTGTTCGCGCGGGAAAGCGGATACTGCTAGCAAATAAAGAAGCGTTAGTGATGTCTGGCGCTTTATTTATGGAAGAAGTAAAAGCCAGTGGTGCTGAAATATTGCCAATTGATAGTGAACATAATGCTATTTTTCAAGCAATGCCAACTGCAGTACAAACTAATTTGGGGTTTTGTGATCTGGTTGCTGAGGGGATCAGTAAGATCTTATTAACCGGTTCAGGTGGTCCATTCCGCTATAGTGATATTGCTGATTTATCAGCAGTCACGCCAGCACAAGCCTGTGCACACCCTAATTGGTCAATGGGACAGAAGATTTCAGTTGATTCTGCTACCATGATGAATAAAGGTCTCGAATATATTGAAGCGAAATGGTTATTTAATGCGGATGAAGCACAAATTCAAGTGGTGATTCATCCGCAGTCAGTGATTCACTCAATGGTGCAATATACTGATGGTTCAGTATTAGCACAAATGGGTGAACCGGATATGTGTACGCCAATAGCTCATGCAATGGCTTATCCACAACGAGTGCCTTCTGGTATAAAACCATTAGACTTTTTTGAAATGGGTGAATTAACGTTTTTAAAGCCTGATTATGCGCGTTATCCCTGTTTGAAATTAGCGATTGATGCTTGCTATCAAGGTCAAGCTGCGACAACGACATTAAATGCTGCGAATGAAATCGCGGTTGACGCCTTCTTAACTGGGCAGATTGGTTTCACTGATATTGCTCGTGTAAACGAGACTGTATTAGATGCGATGACCATCTCTGAACCTAATAATATTGATGGTTTGATTGATATTGATGGCATGGCTCGAGCAGCAGCACTACAAACAATTAATAGAGTAACAAAATGATATCGTCTTTATGGAATTTAGGTGCATTTATTATTGCCCTAGGTATTTTGGTTGCTATACATGAATTTGGCCACTTCTGGGTGGCACGTCGATGCGGCGTTAAAGTATTACGTTTTTCGATTGGTTTTGGTAAAACCCTATGGATGCGTACGGGTAAAGATGGCACTGAATATGTAGTTGCAATGATCCCGCTCGGTGGTTTTGTTAAAATGCTCGACGAGCGTGTTGATGACGTACCTGAAGCATTAAAATCTCAATCATTTAATCGTAAACCTGTACTAGCCAGAATAGCAATTGTTGCCGCTGGGCCTTTAGCAAACTTTGCATTAGCCATTGTTGCATTTTGGTTTATGTTCATGATCGGTGTGCCGAGTGTGAAACCTGTGATTGGTGAGGTTGCTCCTCATTCGGTAATGGCACAAGCGGGTGTTACTGACAACGCTATTATTACGGCGATTGACGGCCAAGAAGTAAAAGATTGGAATGATGTAAGCCTTAAAATAATTGAACACATGGGTGAACCATCGATGGCTGTTCAGTTATATCTTGAGGACACTAACTACACTGTGTCTCATCAAATAGATTTACGTGATTGGACATTTGATCCTGAGCGAGAGTCACCGATAAAAAGCGTTGGTTTGACTCCTTATCAACCTGCTGTGAGTCAAGAATTAGCTCAAGTCGTTAAAGGTAGCGCGGGTGAAAGAGGCGGTCTGCTTGCTGGTGATAAAATTATCGCAGTCGGACAACAGCACATTGATAACTGGTTAATGCTAGTAGAAAAAATTCAAAATAGCCCAGATCAAATGTTAGTTGTAACAATACTTAGAAATGGTAAGCAACAAGAATTAAATGTTATACCAAAAGGTAAAGCTGATGCGGATGGAGTATTAAAAGGCTACCTAGGCGTTGCTCCAGTTGTCGCGAGTTATCCTGAAGATTATCTTGTTGATATTCAATATGGTATTCTAGATTCAGTACAACAGTCTGTTGAGCGTACTTGGCAACTGACTGCGCTAACGTTTAAGATGATTGGCCGTTTAGTGACAGGTGATATTTCACTAAATAATTTAAGTGGACCGATTTCCATTGCCAAAAGTGCTGGAGCCAGTGCTGACTATGGTTTGGTCTACTTCTTGGGTTTCCTCGCCTTGATTAGTGTTAATCTGGGTTTAATGAATTTAATGCCACTTCCTGTACTAGACGGTGGTCATTTGGTATTTTACACATTTGAACTTATCACAGGTCGACCAGTATCTGAAAAGATCCAAGAAGTCGGTTTCAAAGTTGGTTCAGTCATAATTATGCTATTAACGGGACTTGCCTTATTTAATGATTTTGCTCGTTTATAAGTCATTGAATTGCATTTAGGGATTATTTAATCAGAATGATAATTAATAAATATTTAGCTGGCGTACTACTTTCAAGTGCTTGCTTATTTACAAGTGCGACAGCGGTAGCCGCTGCTGGCAGTTTCATTGTTAAAGATATTCAAGTTGAAGGCTTACAGCGCGTAACATTAGGTGCTGCATTATTGAATATTCCATTACGTGAAGGGGATAGCATTAGCCGTAGTGATACGGCTCTCGCGGTGAAAAAATTATATGCATCAGGTAACTTTGATGATATTGAATTGTATCGCGATGGTTCGACGCTTGTGTTTAAAGTCACAGAATTGCCAACGATTAGTAGTATTGAGTTTGTTGGTAATGAAGCTATTCCAGAAGAGCAGTTAAAAGACAGCCTTAGTTCATCAGGCATTCGTGTTGGTGAACCTATCGATCGTACTATTATTCGTTCGGTAGAGCAGGGATTACAAGAATTCTATTATGGTGCTGGTCGCTATAGTGCCAAAATTAATACAATTCTTACCCCATTGCCACGCAACCGTATTGATATTAAATTCAGTTTTGTTGAAGGTAAGTCAGCAGAAATTAAACAGCTTAATATCTTAGGTAATACAGTCTATTCAACCTCAGAATTAAAAAATCTGTTTGAGCTGAGTGATCATACGCCATGGTGGAACTTTATGGCTGATCAGCAATATCAAAAGCAGTTACTTGCAGGTGATTTAGAAAAACTGCGTAGTCACTATGTCGATAACGGTTATATTCGTTTTAAGACAGAATCAACGCAAGTATCAATGACGCCTGATAAACAAGGTATTTATATTACCCTTAAAGTAAATGAAGGTGAGCAATATCAACTTGGTAACATTAGCCTAACAGGTAATTTATTAGATAAAGAAGAAGAATTACGCGGTTTATTAGCGCTTAATTCTGGTGAGTTATACAGTGGTGCGAGTGTCACTGCTACGGAAGAAAGCCTAAGTCGTTATTTAAGTCGTTTCGGTTACGCTTATCCAAAAGTATCTACTTATCCAGAAATCAATGATGAAGATCATACGGTTAACCTGACGATTGCGGTTGAGCCGGGTCCTCGTATCTATGTGCGTCGAATTAATTTTGCGGGTAACGATGTCACCAAAGATGAAGTTTTACGTCGTGAAATGCGTCAAATGGAAGGTACTTGGTTATCTAATCGTTTAATTGACCGCTCTAAAACCCGTCTGAATCAGCTTGGTTTCTTCGAAACTGTAAACACCAATACGGTACGTGTACCGGGTGAAATGGATGTGGTTGATGTTAATGTTCAAGTGAAAGAACAACCTGCCGGTTCATTTAAGGCGGGTATCGGTTATGGTTCTGAGTCGGGTTTAAGTTTAAATGCAGGTATTCAGCAGGATAACTTCTTTGGTACAGGTAATAAGGCAGGGATTAGTGTTAGCACGAATGACTACTCTAAAAATGCCAGCTTAAATTATACCGACCCGTACTTTACGGTTGATGGTGTGAGCTTTGGTGGCAAGATTTATTTCACTGATTTTGAAGCAAAGGAAGCGAATATTGTTGATTATAACAACCGTACCTATGGTATCTCTGGCAGCTTAGGTTTCCCAGTTAATGAAAATAATACCTTAAGCTTTAGCTTAGGTTATGAATGGAATAAAATTTCGAAAACTACGACCTATGCGCAAACTCAGAGATTTTGGGACATCTATGAGAAAGATGCCGATAAAGATGGTGGCTTCGTGGTATTCCAAGGTTTTGATGTGTCAGCGTCTTGGCGTCGTCGCACCCTAAACCGCGGTGTGTTTGCAACATCAGGTTCGGAGCAAAAAGCTAACTTTACGATGACTGTACCGGGTTCGGATGTGCAGTATTTTAAAATGAGTTTTGATAATAAATACTATGTACCGTTATCAACAAATCACCGCTGGTCAGTATTAATGCGCGGTCGTGTTGCTTACGGTAATGGTTATGGTAAGACATCAAAAGGCAATGATCATGTGTTACCATTTGATCAAAACTATTATGCAGGTGGCTTCTACTCCGTACGTGGTTTTAACAGTAATACCATCAGTCCAAAAGGTATACAGACTACTCCTTTACCAGCTAGCGGAGATCAAGGTTTTGTAGCAACGAATTCTTCGATTGGCGGTAATGCATTAGCAACCGCTAGTTTAGAGTTGATTTTCCCTACACCATTCTTAAGTGAAGAATATGCTAACCTCGTGCGTACCACGGTATTCGTTGATGCAGGTTCGGTGTGGGATACGGAATTTAATGCCGACAATTATCCTGAGGATAAATGTTCTGGTAATAAGTGTAGCTACTACGGAGATTTTTCTGACCCTACACGTATACGTGCATCTGCGGGCGTTAGCTTGCAGTGGTTGTCTCCAATGGGCCCGTTAGTATTCTCATTAGCAACACCATTGAAAGAATATGAGGGTGATAGAACGGAAGTGTTTACCTTTAATATTGGTACTACTTTCTAAGCTAATTAATATTAATTAAATGCGCACTTTCTGCATTGGAAGTACGTTTTAAGTTGAAACTTCACTAGGAACTAAAATGAAAAAATTTATTAAAGCAACGGCATTAGCACTGGCTCTTGGTGCATCATTTACTGCAAGTGCAGCGGGTTATGCTGTTGTTGATGCAGGTAAGATCTTACAACAATTACCGCAACGTGAAGCGATTGGTAAACGTTTGAATGAAGAGTTTCAAACACGTGCCATTGAGTTGAATAAATTGCAGACAGAATTGATTGAATTAAATGAAAAGCGTCAACGTGATGCGGCATTAATGACACCAGCAGAGCAAACTAAATTGGTGCGAAAGTTAGAAGAATTAGATGCGCAACTGAAATTAAAAGGCAAGGCATTTAAAGAAGATCAGCAACGTCGTGGGCAAGAAGAAAATAACAAATTATTAGTATTATTACAAAATGCAATTGAGACTGTATCTAAGCGTGATGGCTATGATCTTGTAGTAACCAAACAAGCTGTGCTATTTGTCGAACCTAAATTAGATATTTCCGACAAAATAATTCAAGAATTAAGCAAGTAACTGTATTTTGCAACATATAAGTCAGTAGCTATATTTAACTGCACAACAAATGTAGTACAGTAGCACAAAAATTTTATAGAGTAGAAAGGTTTCACATGGCAATGACGTTACAACAAATAGCTACAGCAATTAAAGCTGAACTACATGGCGATGGCAGCATCGAGATTAATGCAATTAACTCGATGCAAAATGCACAGTCAGGTAGTATCACTTTTTTAAGTGATAGCAAATACAGCGCTCAATTAGCTACTGTTGCGGCGTCTGCTGTGATCCTTAAACAGGATGATCTTGCCGCGTGTAATACCAATGCATTGGTAATGAAAAATCCCTACGTTGGTTTTGCATTAGTCGCACAGTTACTTGACACCACACCAGCGCCAGCAACTGATATTGCCCCGAGTGCGGTAATTGCTGACGATGTGGTACTAGGTGACAATGTTGCTATTGGTGCTAACGCAGTTATTGAAACTGGTGTATCACTCGCGGATAACGTGATAATTGGTGCGGGCTGTTTTATTGGTAAAAATACCCGAATTGGTCAGAGCACTAAGTTGTGGGCAAATGTTACTATTTATCATGATATCGAAATTGGCCGTGATTGCTTGCTCCAAAGTGGTACCGTGATTGGTGCTGATGGTTTTGGTTATGCCAATGATGGCGGCAAGTGGATTAAGATCCCGCAATTGGGTCGTGTTATTATTGGTGATCGAGTTGAGATCGGTGCATGTACAACGATCGATCGTGGCGCGTTAGATAATACTATTATTGCTGATGGCGTGATTTTAGATAATCAATGTCAAGTTGGTCATAATGTTGAAATAGGTGAAAATACGGCTATCTCGGGCGGTACTCTGTTAGCAGGAAGCTTAAAACTAGGTAAACAATGCATGATTGGTGGTGGTAGTGTTATCAATGGTCATATGGAAATAACCGATAACGTTAATATCACAGGTATGTCGATGGTAATGCGTCCGATTGATAAAGCGGGTCTTTATTCATCAGGCATTCCAGCACAATCCAATCGTGAATGGCGTCGTCAAACTGCCCGTGTAATGAAAATTGATGATATGCACAAGCGCTTATCTAAATTAGAAAAATCAAGTTAGAAAAACGGAATAAGCTTTCGTTGTGACAGGAATAAAATTTTGAGTGAACAACTAAATAGAATTGAAATACAAGAAATCATGGAATTACTGCCACACAGGTACCCATTTTTACTTGTTGATCGAGTACTCGATTTCGAAGCGGGTAAATCACTACATGCAGTTAAAAATGTATCGGTAAATGAACCACAATTTACGGGACACTTCCCAAAACAGCCTATTTTCCCTGGTGTACTTATTTTAGAAGCATTAGCGCAAGCATCTGGTCTTCTAGGTTATAAGTCATCTGGTGGCCCTAGCGATAATGAACTGTATTATTTCGCTGGTATTGATAAGGCGCGTTTTCGTAAACCTGTAGTACCGGGTGATGTGTTACATTTGCATATTGAATTAATTAAAGAACGCCGTGGAATTGGCCGCTTTGTTGCGATCGCAAAAGTCGATGGTAGCGTTGTATGTGAAGCTGAAATCATGTGCGCAAGACGAGAGGCTAAATAGTGATCCATGAAACAGCTATTGTGCATGAAAGCGCAAAAATTGGTAAAAATGTAAAAATTGGTCCTTGGACTATCGTTGGTGAAAATGTTGAGATTGGTGATGACAGTGTGATTTCGTCTCATGTTGTGATCAACGGTCCTTGTAAAATTGGTAAAGGCAATCGCTTTTTCCAATACGGTTCGATTGGCGAACAGTGCCAAGATCTTAAATATGCAGGTGAAAACACGCGTCTTGAGATTGGTGATAATAACGTGTTCCGTGAAGGCGTTACCATTCACCGCGGTACAGTACAAGACCAAGGTTTGACCAAAATTGGTAGCAATAGCTTGTTTATGGTGAATGCGCATGTTGCGCATGATGTGATCATCGGTGATAACTGTATTTTTGCTAACAACGCGACATTAGCTGGTCACGTACACATTGGTGATTATGTGATTTTTGGTGGTCATGCAGCGATCCACCAATTTGGTAAAGTGGGTTCTCACGCCTTTGTTGCTGGTGGTTCGGTTATCATTAAAGATATTCCTCCGTATGTAATGGCATCGGGTCATCACGCGAAGCCTTTTGGTATTAATTCTGAAGGTCTAAAGCGCCGCGGTTTTGATGCTGACGCGATTAAAGCGGTTAAGCGTGCTTACCGTGTATTATACCGTCAAGGAAATACCCTTACTGAAGCATTAACTGCATTAGAAGCAAGTGCAAAAGAACAACCGAGCGTTGCTTTGTTTACAGAATTTTTAAAAACCAATGAACGTGGTATTATTCGTTAATCGTATTCTTTATAGATAGCTTACAATGACAACGAAACCATTACGTATTGGTATTATCGCCGGAGAAGTCTCCGGCGATATTTTAGCTGCCGCGCTAATCAAAGAAATTAAATCTCGTCATCCAGATGCCATTTTCGAGGGGATTGCTGGACCTCGCATGCAAGCGCTTGGTTTTAACACCTTATTCGAAATGGAAGAGTTATCTGTATTTGGTCTTGTCGAAGTTCTTGGTCGCCTCCCTCGACTGTTTAAAGTTAAACGAGAAGTGCTTGCTCATTTTAAGCAAAACCCACCTGATATCTTTATTGGTGTTGATGCGCCAGATTTTAATATTCCCATTGAACTAAAGCTAAAAGCAAGCAGTATAAAAACCGTACATTATGTCAGCCCTTCAGTTTGGGCATGGCGCCAAAAACGCGTTTTCAAAATTAAAAAAGCCGTGGATATGGTGCTCGCCTTTCTACCATTTGAAAAAGCGTTTTATGATGAATATGATGTACCTTGTCGTTTTGTTGGGCATACTATGGCGGATTCAATCCCACTAGCGGGAGCTGATAAACAAGCCGCAATCACGCAATTAAAACTCGATCCTAAGCAACGTTATGTGGCTATTCTACCGGGTAGTCGTGCAGGCGAAGTTGGGTTACTATCAGCCAGCTTTTTAGAAACTGCGATGTTATTAAAACAGCGATTTAGTGATCTGCAGTTCGTTGTGCCTATGGTGAATGAAGAACGTAAAGAACAGTTTTTAGCTATTAAGCAAGAAATAGCACCTGAGCTTGAGGTGATCGTACTTGATGGACATGCGCGTGAAGCAATGGCTGTTGCAGATGCGGTGCTATTAGCATCTGGTACTGCAGCGCTCGAAACCATGTTGATGAAGCGTGCGATGGTGGTTGGTTATCGTGTTAAGCCGATTACGTATAAGATCATGTTACGTTTGATGAAAGCACCGTTTGTGTCATTACCAAACTTGTTGGCAAAAAAAGAAATTGTCGCTGAGCGTTTACAAGATGACTGCCAACCCGAAATATTGGCAGAGGAAATGGCTAAACTATTAGAAACAGACAATGCTAAACTGATTGCACACTTTACTGAACTGCATAAACAGATCCGTTGTGATGCGGATAAACAAGCCGCGGATGCAGTACTCGAATTGATTAATGACAACGTGAGTACCATAGCTTCTTCTGATGATAGTGAACAAGCCAATGATAAAACTAGTGCAACCTAAAGACAGGTAAATAATATGTATGATGAAGAAATTTACCCTGAGGGGAAACTTGTTGCTGGTGTTGACGAAGTGGGCCGTGGTCCATTAGTGGGTGATGTTGTTACCGCTGCGGTGATATTAGATCCGAATAACCCAATTATAGGGCTAACCGATTCAAAAAAATTAAGTGATAAAAAACGTCAATTACTCTTTCCTGAGATTAAGGAAAAAGCATTAGCGTGGAGTATTGGTCGTTGTAGCCCTAGTGAGATTGATGAACTGAATATCTTACAAGCAACCATGGTAGCAATGCAGCGAGCGGTTGCAGGGCTTACTCTGCAACCAGAACATGTGTTTATTGATGGTAATCGTTGCCCTGCATTACCTATGACTGCAGAAGCCATTGTAAAAGGCGATTTGCGCGTAGCGGAAATAAGTGCGGCGTCAATCTTAGCAAAAGTAGTACGAGATGCTGAAATGGATGAATTGCATGAACGTTACCCTGAATATGGTTTTGCGCAACATAAGGGTTATCCAACCAAAGCGCACATGGAAAAATTAGCGGAACTTGGACCGACAGAAGAGTACCGTAAAAGTTTTAAACCTGTGCAACGGGCGCTGGGTCTATTAAAATAAGATGAGGTGGCCGAGTGCCATTTCACATTATTGTTTCCCGTTTTATTTATCTACTCTCAATTAGCAGAAAGTTTTAATTATGGCAGAACCTCGTTTTATTCACCTGCATTTACACTCTGAATTCTCGATGGTGGACAGCTTAGTACGTATCAAACGTTTAGCGCCCCGTTTACAAGAACTCAATATGCCCGCGATCGCATTAACCGATCAAACCAATATGTGCGCATTAGTTAAGTTTTATGGTGGAATGCAAAGGGCAGGGGTTAAACCCATTCTTGGCGCTGACTTTTGGGTGCAAAGTGAAGAATACCCAGATGAGCAATTTAAGCTAACAGCCTTAGCCAAAGATAACAAAGGCTATAACAACATTACGGTATTGATCTCCAAAGCTTATAGTCGTGGTCATGTTGATGGTCGTGCCATTATTGATAAAGCTTGGTTAGCTGAGCATGCCGAAGGCGTAATATTATTATCTGGTGCGCGTAATGGTGATATAGGTAAAGCCCTATTAAAAGGTAATGATGCATTAGCACTACAGTGCTTACAATTTTACCAAGCACACTTCCCCGATAGTTATTATCTTGAATTAATTCGTACTGGTCGTCCAGACGAAGAAGCTTATCTGCACATGGCTGTCGATTTTGCCACCCAGTATCAGTTACCTGTTGTTGCCACCAATGATGTGGTGTTCTTACATGAAGATGAATTTGATGCTCATGAAATTCGAGTGTCGATTCATGATGGTTATACGTTAGAAGACAAGCGTCGCCCTAGGCTATACAGTAAAGAACAGTACTTACGCAGTGAAGACGAAATGTGTGAGTTATTTGCTGATATTCCAGAAGCGTTGGCTAACTCAGTTGAAATAGCAAAACGTTGTAATGCGACTGTACGCTTAGGAGAATATTTTTTACCTAACTTCCCAACGGGTGAGTTGTCGACAGAAGATTTCTTAGTCAAAGTATCTGAAGATGGCCTAGTTGAACGCCTTGATTTCTTATTTCCCGATCCTGAAGAGCGTGAACGTCAGCGTCCTGCATATGAAGACCGCCTCGATATTGAATTAAAAGTAATTAACGACATGGGCTTCCCTGGTTATTTCCTGATCGTGATGGAGTTCATCCAATGGAGTAAAGATAACAATATTCCAGTTGGACCTGGTCGAGGATCCGGTGCCGGTTCATTAGTGGCTTATGCATTGAAAATTACCGATCTTGATCCACTTGAATACGAATTACTGTTCGAACGTTTCTTGAATCCTGAACGTGTATCTATGCCCGATTTCGATGTCGATTTCTGTATGGACCGTCGTGACGAGGTGATCGATCACGTTGCCGAATTGTATAACCGCGATGCAGTAAGTCAGATCATCACTTTTGGTACTATGGCGGCAAAAGCGGTTATTCGTGACGTAGGTCGTGTACTTGGCCATCCGTTCGGTTTTGTTGATCGTATTTCTAAGTTAATTCCCGGCGATCCGGGTATGACCTTAGGTAAAGCGTGGGATATTGAACCGCGTTTGGATGAAATGTATCAAGGTGATGAAGAAGTCCGCGCGCTGGTTGATATGGCGCGTATTCTGGAAGGTGTAACACGTAACGCCGGTAAACATGCGGGTGGTGTGGTTATTTCACCTACCGTGATCACTGATTTTGCACCACTGTATTGTGATGATACAGGTAATAACCCGGTTACCCAGTTTGACAAAAACGATGTGGAAGAAGCTGGGCTGGTTAAATTCGATTTCTTGGGTCTACGAACCTTGACCATTATTCAGTGGGCACTGGATATGGCAAATCCACATCTACTGAAGCAAGGTAAAGACGCGATCCGTATTGAGTCGATTGATATTACCGATAAAAAGTGTTTTGACCTATTACAGCGCTCAGAAACGACCGCGGTATTCCAGCTAGAATCACGTGGTATGAAGGACCTGATCCGTCGTTTAAAACCCGATAGCTTTGAAGATATGATTGCACTGGTGGCCTTGTTCCGTCCCGGCCCATTACAATCAGGCATGGTAGATAACTTTATTGACCGTAAGCATGGTCGAGAAGAAGTATCTTACCCAGATGCCCAATATCAACATGAATCGTTGAAAGAAATCCTCGATCCGACCTACGGCATTATCTTGTATCAAGAACAAGTAATGCAGATTGCCCAAGTCTTATCTGGTTATACCCTCGGTGGTGCCGACATGCTACGTCGTGCTATGGGTAAGAAAAAACCAGAAGAGATGGAAAAACAGCGTGGTACTTTCAAAGAAGGCGCGATAAATAACGGTGTCGACGGTGACCTGTCGATGAAGATTTTCGATCTAGTAGAAAAGTTCGCGGGTTACGGTTTCAATAAATCACATTCTGCCGCTTACGCTCTGGTATCGTATCAAACGCTGTGGATGAAGACCCATTACCCTTCTTATTTCATGGCGGCGGTTATGTCTGCTGATATGGATAATACCGAGAAAGTGGTGACCTTGGTTGATGAAGTGGAACGCATGGGGTTAACACTATTACCGCCTGATGTGAACAAAGGTTTATTTAAGTTTAATGTCGACGAAGACCAGACCATTATTTATGGTATAGGTGCAATTAAAGGCGTGGGTGAAGGGCCAATTGATGCAATTATTGCCGCCCGAGAAAGTGGTGGTGAGTTCTCTGATCTATTTGATTTCTGTAATCGAGTTGATTTGAAAAAAATCAATAAGCGTATCATGGAAAAACTCATTTACGCAGGAGCATTAGATAAATTAGGTCCTCATCGCGCGGCCTTGCATGCGACATTACCTGAAGCTATGAAAGCCGCTGCACAACACGCGATAGCAGAAGCGCATGGTCAAAGTGACTTGTTTGGTATTTTAACCACTGAACCGGAAGAAATTGAGGGTAAGTTTGCTGACGTACCTGAATGGCCTGATAAAGTATGGCTGGAAGGGGAGCGAGAAACCTTAGGTCTTTATCTTACTGGGCATCCAATTAACCAGTATATTAAAGAAGTTAAACGTTATTCGAGTAATCGTTTGAAAGATGTAAAACCGACTGAACGTGGTAAAGTTGTGACTGCGGTTGGTTTAGTTATTTCTGCACAAGTTAAAGTGACGAAGAAAGGTACCCGCATGGGGATCTTAGAGATTGATGACAAAAGTGGCCGCTTAAGTGTGATGTTCTTCTCAGAAGCGTTTGAACGTTATGAGGAATATATAGCTAAAGATCGTATTTTAGTGATTACTGGAGAGGTCAGCTTTGACGATTTCAATGGTGGGTATAAGATGACCGCCAGAGAAGTTATGGATATTGAAGCTGCGCGAGAGCGTTATGCGCGTGGCCTCACATTACAGTTAAATGCAGACAAAATGAATGATACGTTTATGGGTAAGTTTATGGATACACTTGAACCTTATCGTGCGGGTACTTGTCCCATAAATATATATTATCAACGCGCCGATGCGAGGGCTAAATTAACTTTAGGTGTCGAATGGCGAGTATCGCCCACTGATGAGCTTTTATATGGATTAGAGCTGATGCTAGGGTCGGGAAATGTTGATCTTGAATTTGATTAGTGCTGACGTTATAAGATTGTCGTCATTAGCCATTAGCAATAATATTAGATAAGGAAGCAGCGCCTCATGGCCATAAATTTTTTAGATTTTGAACAGCCGATTGCAGAATTGCAGGCTCAAATAGATGAATTAAAACTTGTGACTAACAATACTGATGATGTTGATCTACAAGATGAAATATTTCGTTTAGAAAAGAAAAATGCAGAACTAACAACAAAAATATTCAGTGATTTGAAACCTTGGGATGTCGCTAAGATGGCTCGTCATCCACAGCGTCCATATACACTTGATTATATCGAACATGTTTTTACTGATTTCGATGAATTGGCAGGTGATCGTGCTTTTTCTGATGATAAAGCAATTGTTGGTGGTACGGCACGTTTAGATGGTATGCCTGTGATGATTATTGGCCAGCAAAAAGGCCGTGATACTAAGGAAAAATTAATACGCAACTTTGGTATGCCGCGTCCAGAAGGTTACCGTAAAGCGTTGCGTTTAATGAAAATGGCAGAAAAATTCAAGATGCCTATCATTACCTTTATTGATACCCCTGGTGCTTACCCTGGTGTCGGTGCTGAAGAGCGTGGTCAAAGTGAAGCGATTGCACGTAATTTAAAAGAAATGGCTGAGCTTACAGTTCCGGTTATTTGTACTGTGATTGGTGAAGGTGGTTCGGGTGGTGCATTAGCGATTGGTGTTGGTGATCGTGTGAATATGCTGCAATACAGTACTTATTCAGTGATCTCTCCTGAAGGTTGTGCGTCAATCTTATGGAAGTCTGCCGATAAAGCCCCTTTAGCAGCTGAAGCAATGGGGATCACTGCTGAGCGACTTAAGAGTTTAGATTTGATTAATACCGTTATCTCAGAACCACTCGGTGGCGCACATAGAGATATGGCTTTAATGGCTTCTAACTTGAAAGAGCGTATTAAAGCGGATCTTGCTGAGCTTACACCGCTTGAGCATGAGACATTGTTAGAACAACGTTATGAGCGTCTAATGTCATTTGGCATGTAAGCGGTTATAACACTAGATTGTTATAAAGATAATCGAATCATATTTATTAAACCGCTGATAGCTTTATTAGCGGTTTTTTTATATCCACCTCTTTTCGGTATATACTGTTTTGGTCTATTCTAACTGTGATGATAACTGTGGTTACTAACGTCGATCTTTTTTCAACATTTCAGCACTCGTTACAATCGTTAACGACAAAACCTATGCAAATTGTACTTGCTTATAGCGGAGGTCTTGATTCTCATGTGTTATTACATTTACTTGCCCGTTATCAGCAATTATATCCTCAGCATGATTACCTTGCGGTGCATGTTCATCACGGTTTAAGCGACAATGCGGATACTTGGTCAGCACATTGTCAGCAAACTGCCGCGGCGTTAGGAATTAATTTTATTGCCGAAAAGGTAGTGCTTGATGTTGGCAGTCGAGAAAGTTTAGAAGCGAAAGCACGCACCGCCCGTTACCAAGCAATCGCGCAGCACTTAAAGAACGCATCATTATTACTACTTGGTCAGCATTTGGATGATCAGCTCGAAACATTTTTATTGCAGCTTAAACGTGGTGCAGGTGTTAAGGGCTTGTCAGCGATGGCTGCGCAGATGCCTTTTTCATTACAAGCAAACTGTCAGATAGTTCGTCCTTTACTGACTCATCCGCAACAAATACTGGTGGATTATGCCAGCCAAGCACAATTATCTTGGGTTGAAGACGAAAGTAATAATGACCAGAGCTATGATCGTAATTTCTTACGTCATCAAATTATTCCCAGTTTGAAACAACGTTGGCCGGGTATCGCTCATGCTGTCCATCGCAGCGCTGAACTCTGTGCCGAGCAACAAGCGTTAACGGATGAAATTGCACAAATGGATCTTGTTACTTGTGAACATTATTTAGTCGGGTTAAAAATTGTTGAATTAGATAAACTATCAAAAATTCGCCGTAATAATGTCATCCGTTTTTGGCTTTCTCGTCAACAGTTACCTATGCCAAGCCGACACCATTTAGATAAATTGTGGCTGGAGGTGGTGAATGCCGCTGATGATGCTAATCCACAACTGAGCTGGCAGGCGGGCGAGTTTCGCCGTTATCAAGGTGTGCTTTATAATCAGCAGAAATATGCAGAGCTAAAAGACGTAGTGATAGTGCTTGAACATCAAAAATCTCAGCGTATTGTGTTACCGGACAATATTGGCTTCTTGTTTTTACAAGACACGACACAAGACAAGAGTGGCGTTGATAGCGGTAATACAATTGATGACGATACCAGTGCGATTTGTTTGAAAGCTCCACTCGCACATGAAAAAGTAACTATTCGTTTTCGCGGTGAGGGTAAATGTCACCCTATTGGACGTAGTGGTTCGCGCAGTATTAAGAAGTTATATCAAGAATATCAGGTGGCACCTTGGTTACGTGATCGTATCCCATTAGTCTATTATGGAGATGTGCTTGTGTGCGCTGTTGGACTCTGGATATGCAAGGGCTATGCAGCGAAGGCTGGCTTGTGTTGGCATGTCACCCGCTAACGAGTGATAGCAGATACTGATAATCATTTATGTTAGAAATAAAAAAGCAGATGAACTAATCTCATCTGCTTTTATTTCTATCCGTATCTTATATTGAACTGGTTATTGAGCTTCAACTTCTTTTTTGACCTGCTGGTGACCTTGTTCTAAGTGTACGAAGTCAATATCGTCATTACCGTTAACCGTATAAGCTTGACCAAATCCTTTCACATAACGACCTATTTGTGGTTCGATACGAAATAGACGGAAATCACTTAAACCGCTTAAGTTAGTTATAATTTCACCAAAACGAGCCTCTAGTGCTGGGATTGCTTGTGACCAAGATTCGCTTTCTCGGGCAATAACTTCTGCATTAGCCTTATATGTAAGACGGTGACGAGCAAAAATTTGTTTCGAATTTAGTTCATCTTCTAATAGCATGAATGATAGATTTTTATTCACCAATAGATTTTGCGTATGCTCTGCAACTTCACTGATTAAAATGTAATAGCCATCCTCTAAGCGCACAAATGGTGCATAGCTGATATGTGGAAATCCATCTGCGCTTAATGTTGATAAAATTAAAGTTTGACGCTCTTCTCTAAACTCTGCAATTTTTGGCTGTAAGCGATTTTCTAAGCGTTCTTGTTTGTTCATCATAATGACCTTAGCGTCTGTGATTGATGTTTAATTAGTTACGATAGCGATAGTTTCGTCGCTTATTGTTTGCGTTGACAGTGCATGAAAACGTGTTATTTGTTCTGGTATAACTTGCCCATCTTTATCACGACCGAGATAAATCTTAAATACGCTATTACCATCATGGTCAAAGAACTGTACATAGTAGCTTAGTTTACCTTGAACTTTACGTGTGAGTAGGGCTATTGCAGATACATTTTCAAGTTTTAAGTGGCCTTGTAAACCAACACTATCGTGCGATAAATTGTAATAACCGTAGGCATTTCTTCCTTTCGGGAAAGGTGCTTTGACTTCAAATACAAAACCAGATACTTCAATAATACAAGTCACTTTTCCCCAGTTAGCAATATCGCTTAATAAGCGTTGTGCTTGTTCTGCAGGCAGCATATTAACTTCTTGCTCTGGTAATGCTTGGATCACCTGTAATTCACTGCAATTAAGCTTAAGCGCGATTTCAATGCTTCTTAATCGAGGTTGGTCAGCCATTAACTGACGAATTTCATTGCGAATTGTATTTTCTTGCATACTGTTTAGCCTTATAGCTACCTATCATTAACCTAATAGTAGTAGGTTAATACAAATGTAATGATAATGCAACCAATTCGCATTTGCATTATCTTGGTTTGTTATTTAAACTGTCGGGAAAATTTTGGTTAAATTAACACTGGGTTGGAATTAAGATGCATAAGGTTTTGATTAGCGTTTGTTGTTTATTATTGTCATTCGGTAGTGTTGCTGGGGAACGTATTATTAGTGCTGGCGCAGGTGTTACTGAGCTATTAATCGCTTTGGATAAACAAGATGATTTGGTTGCGGTCGATTTGACTAGTCGCTACCCAGCCGTATCAAAATTACCTGTTATTGGTTATCACCGTCAATTGTCTGCTGAAGGGGTATTATCATTAGCACCAGATATACTGATTGGTAGTAGTGAAATGGGGCCACAATCAACGCTTGATCAGTTAGTGCAAAGTGGTGTTGAGGTGATGGTGTTACCGACTGAAACAACAACGAAAAACCTACTTGATACTATTACCTTACTTGGTGAAAAATTAGGTAGAAAATCAGAAGCTAAGCAATTAACTACCAAACTTAATCATGATATTAATCAGTTAGAAGCAAATCAACATAAAATTAAAACACCAAAAAAAATGCTGTTCTTATTGTTGAATGACAAAGGTACTTACACTGCAGCAGGCAGCAATACCACTGCACACTCGGTGATGACATTAGCTGGTGCTACTAATCCAGCTGCTGCGCTTAATTCTTATCAAGCGTTATCAGCGGAATCATTTTTGGCCATGGCACCAGAAAGTATTTTGGTAAGTGGCCGTCATTGGAAGAAATACCAGGATATCGATACCTTAATTGCAGAGATGCCATTATTAGCGCAAACACCTGCGGGTCGTAACAATGCTATTTATGTCATTGATGGTCGTGCCCTCGTGGGTGGCTTGGGCATTAATAGTATTGAACAAGCAAAACAGCTACAACGTAAGTTATACCCAGGCTTAGCTGCAAATTTAGATTAATTAAGGGCGTATATGTTTGTTAATAGCCGTTGGCCATTATTGTTACCGAGTTTGGTTTTATTTTGTCTTGCTTCTATGGTGGTGTTATCTGTATCTGTTGGACCAATGGCTATCTCGTTTGCCGACAGTATTAAAGCATTATTGGTGAATTGGGTGAATTGGCAATCGCCAGTAAGTACTCAAAATGCCATTGTTGTGAGCCATATTCGCTTGCCTCGCACACTACTTTGTTTATCCATTGGCGGTATATTGGGACTCACTGGTGCTGTGATGCAAGGTGTGTTTCGTAATCCGTTAGCTGATCCTGGTATTATTGGGGTAAGCAGTGGTGCGGCACTAGGTGCTGGTTTAGGTATTGTTATTTTTGCTGATTTGATGGTTGATTTACCTGATTGGTTACAATTGAGTACTGTGTCTTTTTTTGCATTTACCTTTGCTTTAGCAGTTTGTTTACTGGTCTACAAACTAGGGACAAGTAGCCAAGGCAGTTCTGTGGTGGTGATGTTACTTGCGGGTGTGGCAATCAGTGCAATCGCTGGCGCGGGGATGGGCATGCTCACGTATATTGCTGATGATCAAAGCCTGCGTGATTTGAGTTTGTGGCAAATGGGCTCAATGGCGGGCAGTAATTGGATCAGTATTACTATCAGTAGTATTACCCTCGTATTTTTGTTGGTTATATTTATGTCATCAGCGAAAGCATTGAATATTTTATTGCTGGGGGATGCGGAAGCGATACACCTTGGTATCGATATTGTACGTATAAAACGTCGGTTAATATTTTGCTGCGCAATAGGGCTTGGGGTTGCAGTATCAATCGCTGGTATGATTGGGTTTATTGGTTTGATTATTCCGCATATGGTTCGCTTGTTAGTGGGGCCGAACCATCAGCGTTTATTACCATTATCGGCGATGCTAGGGGCTCTGTTATTATTACTTGCCGATATTTTAGCGCGTACCGTCATGGCACCTAGTGAAGTACCTGTTGGTATTATAACTGCATTATTAGGCAGTCCTTTCTTTATTATTTTATTACTCCAACAGCGTTCTAAATTAGGGATATAGTCTGATGTTAAACGTGACAAAATCGGTACTACATTGTCAGCAGCTTAATTATAATATTGCTGGTAAATGTATTTTTAATGATCTCAATTTGACGTTAGATGAAGGGGAGTTTTTGGCTGTTCTTGGTCCTAATGGTGCTGGTAAAAGTTCATTATTTAAAGCTATCACCGGAGAGTTAAAACCCACATCGGGGACGATTTTTTTAAACGGTGAAGTACGGAACAATATTAATCGGAGTGAGGTAGCCAAGATGCTGGCGGTATTACCACAAAGTGCCAGCTTAAGTTTCTCATTTCAAGTGATCGATGTGGTACTGATGGGTGGATTGCAGGCTGACAGTGGTCAAGCTAAAGTACAAGAACTCGCTGATACAATATTACGTGAACAAGACATCGAGCATTTAAGAACCCGAGCTTACCCGACATTATCGGGTGGTGAAAAGCAGCGTGTACACTTTGCGCGAGTACTGTTGCAGTTAGCTGTGGGTAATAAGAACAAACCGCAGCTATTATTATTGGATGAGCCTACAGCCGCGTTGGATATAAATTATCAACATCAATTATTAAAGAGTGCTAAGCATTTAGCGCAGACGGGAGTGGCTGTGGTTGCGGTATTACATGATCTTAATTTGGCAGCCAAGTATGCTGACCGGATCATCTTATTGAAAGAAGGTAATATCTGTGCCAATGGCAGCGCAGAGCAGGTAGTGACCACTGATAATATCCGTGATGTTTATGGCTATGAAAGTACGGTGATTAATAACGCCGAGTTTTCACACCCAATTGTGATGTGATGTTGTTTGTTTCTATTTTTGGGATGACAACCTACTATCCAATAAGTAATAGGTGTTAGAATGTTATCATGAACCCAAAGTGTAATGAAGACATGACGAATAGTGAGCGTTGTACGAGTCAACATAGTATGAATAAACACTGTTCGAGTAATAAAATAATTAGTCATGAAGAGCAAGCGGCGATTACTCGTGTGATAGCCCACGCGGGGCAATTATTACAGGCGTATAACGCTGAAAGCCGGCTCATTGAACAAACCACTGAGCGCCTTGGCATGGCGTTCGGTTTAGACAGTGTTGAAATAGCACTTACCTCCAAAGCCATTATTCTTACTTCTCGATCTAAAGACCAATGTGTTACTACAACGCGCACCATGAAATCCCATGGTATTGATATGGGGATTGTCTGTGAAGTACAGCGAATTTGTATTCTTGCAGAAAAGCAAATTTATGACGTCGAGAAGGTAAAGCAACGTTTAAATAATTTAGCTGTACCGAAATACAATTCAGTCATAGTTGCGTGTTTTGTGGCGTTATCTTGTGCTTGCTTCAGTCACTTATTTGGTGGCGATAGCATTGTATTTATTGCTACTTGGTTAACAAGTTTTATTTCGATGCGAATTCGCCAATGGCTAACCCTGCTACATCATAATTTACTCACGGTATTTTTTATTACCGCATTCACTGCTACTTTTGTAGGCAGTTTTGCGAGTGCTTTTGATTGGGGGAATAAACCCGAATTGATTATGGTAACTAGCGTATTGCAGCTAGTCCCTGGTTTCCCATTAATTAATGCAGTATCAGATATGGTGAAAGGGCACGTGACTATCGGTATGGCAAGATGGATGACGGCGACCTTGTTAACACTTGCTTCAACACTTGGTATTGTATTGGCTGTGCAGTTAGCGCAATTGGGGGGCTGGTTATGAGTGAGTTATTGCTCATGCTGGTGGATGATGCAGTGTTTGCAGGTATCGCTGCATTTGGTTTTGCGTTGTTATTTAATGTACCTCGGCAAGCATTATTGGCGTGTGTACTATTCGCTGCCAGTGCGCATGCGGCGCGCACGTTACTATTACATGTAAATGTGCCTATTGAGTGGGCATCATTTATTGCCGCTACCTTGATGGGATTGGCTACAGTACCTTGGTCTCGAAAAGTAGTTATTCCCCGACCCGTGGTGACGGTTGCTGCGGTGATCCCAATGATCCCTGGGGTTTACGCTTACAAAACCATGACCGGGTTGATGACGTTACACCATCAAGGCTATAGTATGGAATTACAACAGCAAGTTGTTGAAAATGGTTTACTGACGCTTTTTATTTTAATTGGCTTAAGCTTTGGTCTGGCGATCGCGCCTGTGCTGGTGTACCGTAACAAACCTATAGTTTGATTAAGGAGTTGTTGTGATTGTTTCCATGATTGCCGCATTGGCAAATAACCGTGTAATTGGTTTAGATAATAAGATGCCGTGGCATTTACCTGCTGAGTTACAACTGTTTAAACGTGCGACGTTAGGTAAACCTATCGTGATGGGACGTAATACCTTTGAATCAATTGGTCGCCCATTACCGGGTCGTTTAAACATCGTATTAAGTCGACAAACAGATTATAAGCCTGAAGGTGTTACTGTTGTAGCTACGCTAGATGATGCTATCGTAGCCGCGGGTGATGTTGAAGAGTTAATGATCATCGGGGGAGCTACGATTTATAACCAATGCTTAGCCTCTGCCGACCGTTTATATTTGACGCATATTGAATTAACAACAGAAGGGGATACTTGGTTCCCTGACTATGAGCTGTACAACTGGCAAGAAATTGAGCATGAGAATTATGTGGCAGATGATAAAAACCCGTATGATTACCGTTTTAGTTTACTTGAACGAGTGAAGTAGTTATTAGCTGACGAATAGAATGACGCAGACTGAATTAGAAAATAAAATGCCGCGCTAGTGATAGCGCGGCATTTTTTATCGTTAATTTTTACCATTAACTTAGTTCGTGCTGGTGGCTATTACGCCATTGTATCTAAGCTAGACTCGAATTCGTCGAATTGAGCGTGGATACTTTCATCTTCTTGTTTACCAATCAGTGAAATGATAACAATAGCTAGAGAAGCAAAGATGATGCCCGGTACGATCTCATAGAGGTCAAAAATACCGCCACTTAATTGTTTCCATACAACGACTGTAATTGCACCAATAATAATACCTGCAAGCGCGCCATTACGTGTCATACCACGCCAGTATAGCGAGATGATTAATGCTGGACCAAATGCAGCACCAAAACCAGCCCATGCGTAAGATACTAAGCCAAGTACTGAACTGTCAGGGTTAAGGGCAAGCAATAAGGCAATAATAGATAGACCAACCACACCAAAACGACCAACAGTAACAAGCTCTTCACTTGTTGCTTGTGGACGAATTAGCTGCTTGTAGAAATCTTCAGCTAAAGCAGATGATGATACAAGTAGTTGTGAATCGGCGGTACTCATGATCGCCGCTAAGATTGCAGCAAGTAAAATACCCGCAATAACAGGGTGGAAGATGCTGTTCACTAATAACATGAAGATCGTTTCAGCATCAGCGATAGTGATGTTGTTAGAACTTGCGTAAACCAAACCCACTAGACCTACTAGCATTGCACCAAACATAGACAATGATGTCCAAACAACAGCAATGCGGCGTGCTTTAACAAGGTCTTTATTACTACGTGTTGCTTTGAAACGCGCAAGAATATGTGGCTGACCGAAATAACCTAGGCCCCAAGCAGCTAATGATATGATTGCAATTGCACTCAGGTCTTCGCCTTTGCTGTTTTGCCATATTGTCAGTAGTTCCGGATTAATTTCTGTCATAGCAGATGCCAGATCGCTAAAGCTTCCATCCATCGCGCTGAGTGGCACGACTAATAGTGCAGCTGACATCAATAGACCTTGTACTAAATCAGTCCAAGAGACAGCAAGGAAACCACCGAATAACGTATAGGAAACCACACACACAGTACCCAGAATAACCGCGTATTGATAATCGAGACCAAATACTGTTTCAAATAATTTACCGCCAGCAACTAAGCCTGAACTTGTATAGAACAAGAAGAACATTAGGATAAAGAATGCTGAACAAATTTGAATAGCCTTTGAATTGTCTTTAAAACGACGAGATAGGAATTCAGGTAAGGTTATTGATTTGGTTACGATACTGTAAGTACGTAAACGTTTTGCACAAATCAGCCAGTTAAGCCAAGTACCAATTAATAAACCACCTGCTAACCAGATTGCTTCCATACCAGCAGCGTACGCGTAACCTGGTAAGCCAAGTAGTAACCAACCACTCATATCAGAAGCACCTGCAGATAGGGCCGCAGGCCAAGGGCCTAAATTACGGCCACCTAAAAAGTAGTCTGTTGAACTCTTGGTTTGTCTATAAGCATACACACCGATACCAAGCATAACAGCAAGATAAACAAGGAATGTAGCTGTAATAATGAAATTATTTTCAATCATGTATATAAGCCTTAGTTGTAAAGTTTTTATTTTTTTGTTTTTTATTGTTATAGCTAAGCTTAACCAAACCACGTCAATTTACATGTTTTCGGTAACATTGATATGGGCTAGCTAAAATTAGGGTGCAGTATATACGAACAATTAAGTCATTACTTAACATTAGGGCAACACTGTGATAACCCGCTTATTTTTTAGTATTGCTTTAGTCAATTATGTCGTATGAATTATGCACGGAACTGAAAAAACTGCCTTATCTTCCCAGCGTAACATGGTAAGGCTGTTTCCCCACACGCATCCAGTATCAAGTGTTGTTGCATTTTCATGGCTGCAACTCCCTTCTAATGCAGCCCAATGACCAAAAATAACATGGGCACCATCAAGGTGAGTTCCAGCTACTTCATACCAAGGTATATGCTGTTGGTTATTATTTGTCGTCGGTGAATGCTTGTTGTGAAACTCCAGCTGTCCATCAGGTGCACAAAAACGCATACGGGTAAATGCATTAATAATAAAGCGCAGACGATCGAAACCTTGTAATTCTTCTCGCCAATAATCAGGTTGAGCACCGTACATGTTTTCGAGTAATGCTTGGTAGTCATCGCCACGCAATTTCATATTAACCTCTTCAGCATAATGCTTTGCTTGCTGCTGGGTCCATTGTGGACTGATACCTGCGTGCACCATTATTATGTTGAAGACATCATGATATGCAAGTAGTGGTTGCTGACGTAACCATAATAGCAATTCATCTTTGTCTTCGGCAGCAAAGATCGCTTGAGTTTTATCCCTAGAGTTTAGCTTAGCTAATCCTGCGTCAATTGCGAGTAAATGTAAGTCATGATTGCCAAGTACTGTGACCGCAGCAGGGCCAAGTTGTTTAACAAAACGCAGTGTTTCTAATGATTTAGGGCCGCGGGCAACAAGATCCCCTGTTAACCAAAGTTTATCTTGGCGTGGATCAAAATTAGCTTGCTGTAACAAATGCTGAAGGTCGTCGAAACAACCTTGAATATCACCAACAAAATAAGTTGCCATGTATAAGTTACCTTTCTAGCTAAGCGTGATGAAGTATGCGCGTTAATGTATTTAATTGATCAGTGTAAAAGATTAGGTGTGACTAGACGAAATGGTTCAATAGTAATCACCACTAATTCACTGGCATTGAGTTGTAGTTCGATCTTTCCCTGAACGATACTCAATGGAGAATGGGTAATTATATCATTGCTATAGCAAAAATCTTGCTGTGAAGAGATAAGATAATCATTATTTTGAAAAGGATTATTTAATTCGGTTATAGCACCATCACCATCAGTTAATAATAATTGGATACTTGATACGCTAACAGGCTGGTTTAATGGATTGGTTAATGTAATGCTATAAGCAAAGAAGTACCTGTGTTGTGCTGGTACTGATACTTCTTCGAGATATTCGGTATCAATAATAAGGGTGAATGAATCTGCGACACTTATCATTGATACCGACCGTCTTAATCCGCTGCTTGTAGTGGATTGTCTGTTACGAAGTTTGCCAAGGTAACATAATTTTCTAAGGTTAAGTTCTCTGGACGTAAAGATACATTAATACCTAAAGACTCAATGTCTTCAACCGAAATTACTTTTTTCAAGCTATTACGAATTGTTTTACGACGTTGATTAAAGGCACTTGTCACTACGTGGTTAAGTACTTTTAAGCTTTTCGCTGGATGCGGTAATACAGTATGTGGTTCTAAACGAACAACCGCTGAATCGACTTTTGGTGCAGGTCGAAATGCTTCAGGGCCCACTTCAAGTACTGGTGTTACATTACAGTAGTATTGCGTCATTACTGTTAAGCGGCCATAACTTTTAGTGTTATGGCTAGCGGCTAAACGTTGTACAACTTCTTTTTGTAACATGAAGTGCATATCTTGGATATCTTCATGGAACTCAAATAAGTGGAACATTAACGGCGTTGAAATATTGTAAGGTAAATTACCAAAAATACGCATTTTCGTGTTCGGTTTGATTAACTGATTAAAATCAAAACGCATTGCGTCGGCTTGGTTAATGTCTAACTTTTTAGATAGTACCGGGTGTTGTTCTAGGCGTTCAGCAAGATCTCTATCAAGCTCAACGACTGTCATCTTATCGAGACAAGCTGATACAGGCTCGGTTAATGCGCCTAAACCGGGACCAATTTCAATTAGGTTTTCACCTTTTTGCGGATTAATCGATGCAACAATTTGACCAATTACATATGCATCATGTAAAAAGTTTTGACCAAAACGTTTTTTCGCGGTGTGACCTAAATGGACCTTGTCGTTCATGCGTTTTTCTCTACCATTTCTATTGCTTGGTTTACTGCTGTAAACATACTGCCGGCGTCGGCTGTTCCAGTACCTGCAAGTTCAATTGCAGTACCGTGATCAACTGATGTTCGGATAAAAGGTAAGCCCAGGGTAATATTTACTGAGCTGCCAAAACCAACCGATTTTAATACCGGTAATCCTTGGTCGTGATACATTGCTAATATAACATCGGCATCGTTAAGATACTTAGGTTGGAACAAGGTATCTGCAGGGAGGGGGCCTGTTAAATCCATACCCTCATCGCGAAGTTTCATTAATGTCGGAGAGATAATTTCAATTTCCTCTCGACCTAGATGTCCATCTTCGCCTGCATGCGGATTGAGTCCGCATACATAAATCTTTGGTCGTTCAATACCAAATTTTGTTTTCATTTCGGCATGAATAATACGAATGATATTACTCAATCGTTCTTCTGTAATAGCTTTTGCAACGTAGGCTAATGGGATATGAGTAGTCACTAACGCCACACGTAATCCAGTGGTTGCAAGTAGCATCACTACATCGGCTGTTTCTGATTGCTGAGCAAAAAATTCAGTGTGACCACTAAAAGACACACCTGCTTTATTAATGATGCCTTTATTGACTGGTCCTGTTACAACTGCGCTAAACTCTGCTGACATGTTTTTTTCACATGCGAATTGCAGCGTATCTAATACGTAGCGGCCATTCGTTTCATCAAGCTTACCTGGTTCTGCAGGTACAGCCATTTGCATTGGTGCGATAGTTAGCGTGCCAGCTCGTTGTGGTTGTGCTGGTATACTTGGATTATATTCAATTAGTTCAATCGTTTTGCCAAGTATTTTTGCTCGAGATAAAATGAGTTCTGGATCTGCGCAAAGTACGAGCTCTACCGGCCAGTCTTGCTTCGTTAATTCCAGAACAAGATCTGGACCAATGCCAGCAGGCTCACCCGGAGTGATTGCTATTCGATGAGTCACATTTTCACCTGTTACGATTCATTATCTAAAATACGAATATAAGCTTCTTGTTTTAATTCATTTAACCAAGCTTGGCTTTCTTCAGCTGCACGACGATTATACAACAGTTGCCATGCTTTTTGGCGATTTGCTTTATCTGTCGTATCTTGTGTACGTCTATCAAGTAGTTGCACTATGTGCCAGCCATGACTAGAACGAAATGCAGGGCTAATTTCACCTTTCTTCAAGTCTTTTAGCGCTAATTTAAATGCCGGTACATAGATATTTGGATCTGCCCAGCCTAGTTCACCGCCTTTGACTGCAGAACCTGGATCATCTGAATAGGCTTTCGCGAGTTCAGCAAAGTCCGCATCACCTGATTTAATACGGGCTAAATAACCATTTAATAATGATTTCGCTTTGTCATCACTTAAAATTACCGATGGTTTAACCAAGATATGACGTGCATTGACTTCTTTCGTTAGTACCGTTTCTACACCTCGCATATCAGTAATTTTGATGATATGTAACCCAGCACCACTGCGGATAGGACCTATGATGTCACCTTTTTTGGCATTGGTTACTGCTTCTGCGAATAATGTCGGCATTTCATTGATATTCATCCAGCCCCAATCGCCTCCATCAAGTGCTTTTGGACCTGCAGAGACAGCTAAAGCGAGATTTGAAAATTCTTTTCCTGCATTTAGCTGTGTTTGTATATCGGTAATTTTAGTTTGTAATGCTTCCATCGTCGCGTTATCAGCGTCGTTAGGGACGCGTAGCATGATATGACTTACACGATATTGTAGATTTTTCTGACCCTGCTCGTTGATGATCGCAAGTAAGTTATCAACGTCTTGATCCGAAATAGTGATACGACGACGCATTTGCATGCGCTGCACTTCGTTGGTTAATAGCTGAACACGTAGTTCTTCTTTATAGTCGTTAAAATTACCACCATCAGCAAGAACGTTTTGACGTAGTTGTTCAACGGTTTGGTTATTACTTTTAGCAATATTATTTAACGTATCATCGAGCTGAGCATTGCTAATGCGCATGCCCATTTTTTTTGCCATTTGTAATTGCAGGCTATCAATGATGAGTTTATCTAACGCTTGCTGGGTCAGTATCTTTTGCGATGGTAAAGTCTGGCCGGCTTTTGTCGCTCGTTTTGTTACCGAGCTTGTTAATGCGTTGACATCACTCGCTAAAATAACTTCTTCATTAACAATCGCAATCACTTCATCGAGCTTAGTTAGCTCGGCCTGAGCTTGCCAACTCGTTACAACTATGACTCCGGATAATAGAATCTTAATTACTTTTTTAATCACTTTATGAATTCCTATTCAATATCGACTATAACTGAGACAGCAGTAGGCTGAAAACTATCAATTTTTACCACGGGAAAGTATGAGGATTGTGTAGTTCGCTGAAAACCGAGGTGAAAAAGTATGCGGAAGTATACCTTGTCAGGCTTTCAATGCAATCTTCATGATCTGTTAATCCCTTTTTGACTGATAACGGCGGGTTAATTATCGCCATTATCGTGCCTAAGTGTATTTCTCAATTCGTTTATAAACTATGTTTATTCACGTAACTGGAACGGTTGACCGTATGTAAATAAACTTGAAGTACCTATGTGATTCATATCAGTCCCAATACCACCCAAACCTTTTAGCTCAAACATGAGTGTTGGACCACGATCATACTCTGTTTTATTGGTACTAATATTATGATTCTTTAGGCGATAACCATAATCAAGACGAATTGCCCAACAGCAAGATTCATATTTAATACCAACAAAAGCGTCTTGGGTTATTTTATTTTCAACATCGTAGTAATAACTTGCGCCCATGTCCCATTGATTATTGATTGGTAAGATATATTTTGAACCAACTTGGTTGATTGTCGAATTAACTCGGCTATTTGCATCTTCTAGTATAGAGGCTGTATCTTCAATGTAACGGTAATTAAATTGCACGCGCTGACCAAGATCAAAACGGTATTCAATGGCAGCGTCGGCACGACGTACTAGCGCATCATCGAGAGCATATTCAATACTGTTATTGAAGAATAGATTATCGTTAATTTTAACATCGGTCTCCATTACGATACTTGATGTCGTCACTTCAGTGTTATCAGCCTTTGCCTTCGCTTCAGGAGCTATCCCAACTTGACTATCACCAAAGTAAACGATTTGCCCAAGTGAAAATCGGAATCGCTCACTGCCTATTTTATCGAATACTCGACTTGTTAAACCAACAGTAACTTGATTGGTGTCGGCAATACGATCTAAACCGCTATAAATACGGTCACGGTATAAACCGAGAAAATCTTGTTGAATAGTCGATGAGTCATAAATACCGATATTATCTTGGTTTTTATACGGGATATAGAGGTATTGAACTTGGGGCTCTAAAGTTTGAGTGAATGCATTACCAAACCAAGATGTAGAACGTTCAAAATTTAAACCTGCGTGTAACCTTGCGGTCGGTATCACACGTACCACTTCTTCTTCTAACTCACCTTTGTAGCCATTTACAAAATTGCCATTATCGGAATCACTGAATGTTTGACTGTAGTAAGTCATTGGTAATTTAAATTCGGCAACAGCGAAACCTGCAGGACGTTTATATGGGAAACTAATAGTCGGTTCTATATGGGTTCTGATGCCCTTATACATTTTACTGTTAGAATGAGTAAAATTCGTTATTTCACTATAAACTGACAGTTCAATTGGATTATTATCGAATTGTTGGTAACCCGTAAAGGAGATCTTCGGTAATACTTTATGCGGTGTTGATGCTGTAGAATTACTTAAAATTTGAAAATCACGGACTTCAAATTGTGATGACGTCATATCTGTATTATAAGTCAAGGCTGCAGTTCTAAGTAGTGTATTACTGTCTCGAGCACCAGCTGATGCATTAAGATCAGAAAAGTAATTGTTATCACTTACTTGTGTGTAGCTAGCATTGAAGTTTAAATTGTCATTAAAATTACCGTTGTGGCTCCAATGGTAGAGTGTTCGGTCAGTATTGGTTTTCTTATCGTTAGCAAGATATTCAACGTTTATCTTACCGCTTTGTCCATCAATTAAATAACGGAATTTATTTGTTAAGTAGATACCTCGCTCAGACATGTAAGTCGGAACAATTTCCATGTCGTAATTTGGAGCGATATTCCAATAGATTGGTTGTGAAAAGGTGATGCCATTTTCTAATGAATTTTCAAATGACGGAAACAGTAAACCTGTTCTACGCTTATCTGTGGTTGGATAAGTAAAATATGGCATATAGAAAATGGGCACGTCTTTAAAGTACAGCGTTGCGTTATAAGCTTCCGCAGACTCATCTATATTATCAATGTCGATAGAGGAAGCACGTAATACCCAGCTATTGTCACCAAAGGGACACTCGCTATAAGAAGAGCGTTGCATTAAAATATTATCACCGCTATTGGTAATATAAACTTTCTTTGCTTCACCATTACCGGCTTGGCCATGTAGTAAATAATTTACGTATGTTAGTTCGGCATCTTTAGTGTCTAAGTTTGCTTTTAAAGCGCGACCATTAATTGTCGATGTGCTGTCTTCTAATACAACATTGCCTTCGGCTGTTAAAATATTGGTTAACTGGTATAGAATAATTTCATCAGCGGATAACTCTCGATTACCTTGAGTAAAGTTCACATCACCGGTAAAAATAGCTTTGTTACCTTGGATTACTTTTGCATCATTTGATAATAGTTGGATCTCGTTAGCAGCTTTAGTATCTGCGAGTGGAGGCTTTATCGCAGGCACATAAGGATAGCATTGTTTAAATAAGCTTAATTCAGACGGCGTTGTTGAGTCGTCAAGAATACTTGAAGTACCATCCGCATTAGTAATAATTGTAGCTGCGCTAGCTGAGAATACGACACCGCTGAGTGTTGAAAATAAGGTGAGAAGGCGCATTTTAACAATCCATTTTGTCATCGATAATTTCATTAAAATTAAAAAATAGTTGGATATAATAATCCATATTACAGCGATAGACCATTTAATGGCTGGTTTTATCCCGTAAACCTGTAAAAAGATGATGAGATTGATTGATTTGTTACATTTTAAACAGCCATAATACAATTCTTATATAAATATATGTCATTTTTGCTTGGTAGCTACTTTTATGAATATGTTGTTTTACATTTTATTATCCGCAATTGGTTATAAGTTTGGTGGATTTTTTGGTGCGATTTTTATGATCTGGGTTGGTTCGATATTAAAGCGCCAATTTGGATCTCAACTTGGTATTGATACACGACCTGCGGCACATAAACGTCAGGATATTTTTTTACATACGTCATTTTCGGTGATGGGGCACATGGCAAAAGCGGACGGCCACGTAACCGAAGCTGAAATTCATGTCGCGACGCAGCTAATGGACCGAATGAAACTGACAGGTGAAACTCGTCGTGCAGCTCAAGTATCATTCAATCAGGGTAAGGAAGCTGATTTCCCGTTAGAGCAAACGGTTCGAGATTTTCGCCGTGTCAGTGTGTTACGTCGAGATCTGATTAAAATGTTCCTGGAGATACAAATTCAGGCTGCTTTTGCCGATCTTGAATTGTCCACAGCAGAGCGCGATATCCTTCATCGTATCGGTGCGATCTTGGGTGTGACGACTCAGGATATGGATAATTTATTACGCATGATGGAAGCGGAGTTACGTTCGCACCGCCATGGCAGTAAAGTAAGCCGTGAAGAAGCATTAACTAACGCCTATCAGCAATTAGGTGTGAGGGCTGAGGATGACGACAAAGTAATTAAGCGTGCTTATCGTAAATTAATGAATGAACATCATCCGGATAAATTGGTATCAAAAGGTTTACCAGAAGAAATGATGATTATTGCTAAAGAGAAAGCCCAAGATATCCAAGGTGCTTATGACGTAGTAAAAGAATCGAGAAAAATGCGTTAATACCAGCCGAGCTTAACCAACCAGCCATAAATTATTTGGCTGGTTGCGATCTGAGTCTCTATTTGACCCTGTAAACCGATCACTTCAGTTTGTCTGTACTTATCTGTGTTAATTCGCTTTGCAGCTATCCGTCTTAATTTTGCTTCATTAATTATCGCCAAACTATCCGTTTGCGCATACAAATCTAAAATAGGTGCTTTTAGTTGGTGCATTTGGCTAATGAGTTGAGATGCTAACGTTGGGGTGGCGCTATGTGCACTAAGTAGCACAATCGCATCGACGTAAACATCTTTATTTTTTATCAGTACGTTTATCATTGCTTGGCAATTGGCGCCCTGAATGATAAGTAGGCGCTTACCACTTTTACTTACTATCTTGTCTTGTAAGGTGAGTAATTGCGCTTGTAAACGTTGCTCTGCTTGCTCTGATTTTAAGGTTTGACTTAATGGCGATATAGAATAGGTGTGTAATCCCCTATCACTAAGCTGATAGCGCAGTGTTTGGATAATATTGGGATTATTGGCTGAAGTATAGGTATCGGCAAAAATCCAACTTGTACCTGTGACTTTTGCTGTCGTTTGTTCAAGCCATAGAGTCAGAAAGCGATCTTCTTTATCACCTAACCAAGCAACTTCGCTTGTATTACTGTATTTAGTTAAGTCTTGATCAAATACGCGTTGTTGAGAAATCGGGAAGGCGATTGTTGGCTTATTAGTCTCATTTTTGTCTTCATTTTCTTCAGCATTATTCTCTTCAGCGTATATTTGTAGCGACAAAGTGGATAAAAGTAATAATAAAAGCGCTTTAAGCATTCATGATTCCTAAAATAAAGAATTATTCTAATTAATTGGAAAAGGTGGATTGACCTTAAATGTAATTTTTTTTGATGTTAGGGGATGTTCAATTTCTAACATAGCGGCATGCAGTTGTAAATGTTCTGCACTGGCAATGCCTTGTGTCGATGCATATAACTCATCCCCCAAGATTGGTGTGCCTAATGCTAACATATGCACGCGTAGTTGGTGGGAGCGGCCTGTCACAGGTTTGAGCAATACAGTAGCGCTAGCTTGTTGATTGTTATCGTCATGTGCTTTTTGTTTTGCAATTATCTGCCAATGCGTCAGTGCTGGTTTTCCTTCAACGAAATCAACAAGTTGTCTTGGTCTATTTGGCCAGTCACAGCGTAATGGTAAATCAATGCTGCCAGACTCAGCTGTTGGGATACCTTCTAAACGAGCATAGTAATATTTTGCGGTTGAACGTTGTTGAAATTGTCTGCTGATATGGCTTTGCGCAGATTTAGTCAATGCCATTAAGATCACACCTGAAGTGCACATGTCTAAACGGTGCACAATTGTCGCAGCGGGAAATAATTCTTGCACCCGACTCGCAATACTTTCGGTATGTTCGGGTAATCGCCCAGGAACGCTCAGTAATCCACTTGGTTTATTTAATACAATAATAGCCTCGTCTTGATAAATAATATTTAATCGAGGGTGTTGCGGCGGAGCATAAATAAAATCGGGCATAGGGTATATACAATATAGTGAATAATTTAGAAGGTAAGCTTTAAATTACCGCTTGTTAATAATAAAAAGTAATAACAAAGGGGCTAACCGAAATTAGCACCTTTGTTGTTGGTCATTATAATGTGCTTTTATTTAGCTCGGTGTAACGACTATAAAGCGTACCGCATCTAGTTTAAGCTGAGCATTATTAATGTGTGTTGTGAGTTCTGCTGTTTGTTTTTCAATAAATGCCAGTTCTTCATCACGTACATTAGGGTTAATCTTTTGCAGTGCTTGTAGACGTTCTAATTCTATCGTCATATTTTTTTGCATAACATCAAGCGCAGCGCTGGTAATAGCTTGCTTTTGTGCTTCTGCAACACTCGTCGATTTACCAATAAGATCATGGATAATCGTTTGAGATGCCGAAACCAGTTTCGTTGCTACATGGCGGTTAATCGCATTAAGTTGACGATTGAAACTATCAAAGTCTACTTTTACGGCTAAATTATTACTGTTTTTATCCAGTAACAAACGAATTGGTGTTGCTGGCAAGAAACGATTAATTTGACAATAAGGTGGTGCTGATGTTTCAACCACATAAAGTAGTTCTAATAAAATAGTGCCAGCAGGTAGCGCTGGATTTTTTAACAGTGAAACAGCTGTAGAACCTGTATCAGACGTCATGATTAATTCAATACATGCGCGTATTAATGGGTGTTCCCAAGTAAGGAAATGTACGTCGTCACGCGATAATGCGGTCTCACGATCGAAGGTAACTGTAATGCCGTCTTCAGATAGATGTGGCAAACTTGGTACTAACATCTGATCTGTCGGTTTTAATATCAACATATTCTCGCCACGATCTTCTTGGTTTATACCAATAACATCGAATAAGCGTATCGCAAAAATAGGTAGCGTAGGGCTATCATCATTGGCTTTTAATTGCGCGATAATATCGTCTGATTTACCTAAACCGTTAGAATTTAGTTCCAGTAAACGATCTCGGCCACTTTCCATTTTTGCTTTTAATACATCGTATTGATTGCGTGTATCAGTGATCAATGCATTTGTTGCAGCCACATCAATTTCTTTTGCGGCTAGTTGAGTCAGTAATTCATCTTTTACTTCTGCAAAAATATCGCCACCGATAGGGCAAGTATGCTCAAACGCATTTAGGCCATTCTGATACCAGTTTTGTAATACATCCTGTGCGGTATTCGTAAAGAAAGGTACGTGAATACTGATGTCATTTTTCTGACCGATGCGATCTAAACGACCAATTCGTTGCTCAAGTAAATCTGGGTTTAATGGTAAATCAAATAATACAAGGTGTTGTGCAAATTGGAAGTTACGACCTTCAGAACCAATTTCAGAACAAAGTAAAACTTGTGCCCCTGCTTCTTCTTGAGCGAAGTAAGCGCCCGCTTTATCACGCTCGATAATAGACATACCTTCATGGAATACTGTTCCACGAATACCTTCACTCACGCGTAGCGACTCTTCGATTGACATTGCTGTTTCGGCATTTGCTGCAATGACTAATACTTTTTCATTTTTATTGGCAAGTAAGAAGTTTTGTAACCATTCAACACGTGGGTCAAAACTACACCAAGATGCGTCTTTTCCTTCGAATTCTAAGAAGATTTCTTCTGGGTATAGACCACGACGCGCAGCTTCCGCATAACTTGCTGAGCCATTCATCATTTGTGCGACTTTTAATGACGTTTTATATTGGTCTGGTAGTGCTAAAGGAATTGGCTGATAGTGACGAATCGGGAAACCTTTGATTGCAGAGCGTGTATTACGGAATAATAAACGACCTGTGCCATGGCGATCCAATAATTGATTGATTATTGATTGTTTAGCCTGCTGTGCTTCATTTGAATCTGGCGATGCTTGAATTAAAGTCAACTTGTCTGATATATCAGCTTCACTTAATAGTTTAGTTAATGATGCTGAGGTGTCCGGGGATACGACTGGTGAATCTAATAGTTCTTGTGCTGCTTTTGCAATAATAGAATAATTATTTTCTTCAGTAACGAATGCGGCATAATCATAGAAACGGTTTGGATCTAATAAGCGTAAACGTGCAAAGTGACTTTCATGACCAAGTTGATCCGGTGTTGCTGTTAGTAATAGTACGCCAGGCGACTTTTGCGCTAATGATTCTACAACTTGGTATTCACGACTTGGTTCTGTTTCACTCCATTTAAGGTGATGCGCTTCATCAACAACCAACAAATCCCAATCGGAGCCCACTGCTTGTTCAAAACGACGACGTTTTTTACGTAAGAAGTCCAGACTACATAAGATTAGTTGTTCAGTTTCGAATGGATTATCTGCTTCAGCGAGCGATTCGATGCAACGCTCTTCATCAAAAATACTAAAGTGTAGATTGAAACGACGCATCATTTCCACTAACCATTGGTGTTGTAATGTTTCTGGTACCAGAATTAACACACGATTGGCAAGTCCTGCGGTTAGTTGTTGGTGGATGATCAAACCCGCTTCAATGGTTTTACCTAAACCCACTTCATCGGCAAGTAAAACACGAGGAGCATGACGTTGGCCCACTTCGGTTGCAATATGTAATTGATGTGGTATCAGACTGACACGTGGCCCTTGAATCCCATTTAATGCAGATTGTTGTTGAGAAAACTGGTGCTGTAATGTTTGATGGCGTAATACAAATCGATCCATACGGTCGATTTGGCCTGCAAATAGGCGATCTTGTGGTTTATTAAATTTAATGAAGTTGTTTAGGAATGTTTCACGTAAGGAAACTTCTTCACCAGAGTCTTGATGAATACCTATATAAGTAATGATACCTGAGCTTTCAGTTACTTCAGTAACAGTTAAGCTCCAGTCTTCATGAGAGAGTACCTGATCACCGACATTAAACATGACTCGAGTGATCGGCGCTTCGTTACGAGCATATAAACGGTTCTCACCACTTGCAGGAAATAATAGCGTTAACATTCTGCCTTCTATGGCAACTATTGTTCCTAATCCTAATTCTGATTCCGTATCGCTGATCCAGCGCTGACCAAGTTGGAAGGGCATGTATGTTCAAACTCCAAAACCGTAAAAAGGGCGCATGTTACCTAAACCAGAGAGTTAGGTCACGTATAAAGGTAAATTAAATAATAGTTTAAATTGACCTTGTGAGTAAATTCTACCTATATAAGTAAATAAAATATAAAAATTGAATAAGTAACACTCTAAACTATGATAATGACGTTAATCATTTGTTGAAAAGAGCATGCTTAAGCGAAGTGCTGCTTGTTTTTAATTTGTTTTGTTTGAATTGTGTTCGGTTTTTAAGGTTTATCTTTAAAATAGAATGAAATGTATAAAATCACTTGCCAATGGAGCCCTATTATCTATAATGCATCCCACTGACACGGCAATGGCCGCTCAGTATGCTCTTTA
>NZ_FPLG01000073.1:0-1805 GCF_900120065.1 Moritella viscosa | reverse complement strand
TTATTTTAGATGAACCAACACGCGGTGTGGATGTTGGCGCTAAAAAAGAGATTTACCAGTTAATAAATCAATTTAAAAAAGAAGGTATGAGTATCATTTTAGTTTCGTCAGAAATGCCTGAAGTATTGGGGATGAGCGATCGAATTTTAGTGATGCACGAAGGGCAGATCAGCGGTGAATTTATGGCAGAACATGCTAACCAAGAACAACTAATGGCATGCGCTGTTGGCAAAAAAATAGATGAGGCAGGGCGATGAGCCAGAACCAAGCAGTTAATAAAAATTCCAGCAGCAACATGAGCAGCGATGTTATGACTAAAAACTTAACTAAAAAGTTTTTCACTAAAGAATGGTTAATTGAACAAAAATCATTAATCGCCCTGATCTTATTGATTGTGGTGGTGTCTTTTTTAAACCCTAATTTTTTCACTATGGGTAATATTTTAAATATATTACGTCAAACATCAGTGAATGCGATTATCGCTGTGGGTATGACGTTAGTGATCTTAACCGCGGGTATTGATTTAAGTGTGGGTTCCATTCTTGCCTTGTGTGGTGCGTTTGCAGCGACATTAATTTCAATGGAAGTCAACGTGATGATTGCCGTGCCTGTTGCATTGTTTGCTGGTGCAGCACTTGGTGCAATGAGCGGTATTATTATCGCTAAGGGTAAGGTTCAAGCCTTCATCGCTACGTTAGTTACGATGACGTTATTACGTGGTGTGACTATGGTATATACCGAAGGTCGCCCGATTTCGACAGGTTTTACGGATGTTGCTGATAACTTTTCATTAATCGGTACCGATTATTTACTGGGCGTTCCAGTGCCGATCTGGTTAATGGTGATTGTGTTTGCATCGGTATGGTATTTATTAAATCACACTCGCTTTGGTCGTTATGTTTATGCGATTGGTGGGAATGAAGCCGCTGCACGTTTATCAGGAATTAATGTCGATAAAGTAAAGATTGGTGTATATGCCATCTGTGGCCTACTGGCTGCACTCGCTGGTTTGATTGTGACGTCTCGTCTGTCCTCTGCGCAACCAACGGCTGGTATGGGTTACGAGTTAGACGCTATCGCCGCTGTCGTATTGGGCGGAACAAGCCTTGCTGGCGGTAAAGGTCGTATTATGGGAACGCTGATTGGTGCATTAATTATTGGCTTCTTAAATAACGCATTAAATCTATTGGATGTATCTTCATATTTCCAAATGATTGCTAAAGCTGTGGTGATCCTACTTGCAGTATTAGTGGATACGAAAAAGAAATAAAAAATACAGCATCTCAGAAATAAAGAGTAAACATAATAATAAAAGTAGCGATAAATAGTCGTAACAAAACCTGTGAACCCCAGTACCCTATCTGGGGCAGCAGAATTAACTAAAAGAAGGTATAAGTAATGAAAAAATTAGCAACCTTGATCTCTGCAGCTGTTGTTTCAGCGTCTTTCAGTGCGACCGTGATGGCGCAAGATACGCTTGCAATGGTTGTGTCGACGCTAAATAACCCTTTCTTTGTAACAATGAAAGAAGGTGCTGAAGCGAAAGCGAAAACCTTAGGTTATAAGTTAATTGTGCTGGACTCACAGAATGATCCAAGTAAGGAATTAGCTAACGTTGAAGATTTAACTGTGCGTGGCGTGAAAGCAATTCTAATCAACCCAACAGATTCAGATGCTGTATCGAACGCGATTCGTATGGCGAACCGCTCTCATATACCTGTAATCACATTAGACCGTGGTGCAAGTCGCGGTAAAGTTGTGAGCCACATTGCCTCTGATAACGTTGCTGGTGGCGAAATGGCTGG
>NZ_FPLG01000057.1:0-645 GCF_900120065.1 Moritella viscosa | reverse complement strand
TCAGCAATTGAAGTTTTATCATCACAAGATATTGATACAGCAAACAAGATTATTGATACCGATAAAAGCGTCAACTCAATGGAAGTGGCGATTGATGAAGCTTGCACCCGTATTATTGCTAAGCGTCAACCCGCAGCAAGTGATTTACGTTTAGTGATGGCAATTATTAAAACCATTACTGATTTAGAGCGTATTGGTGATGTAGCAGATCGCATCGCACGTACTATTATTGAAAACCGTAATAAAAAATCACCACCACTCGTTAGCATGGAAAATATGGGGCGTCATACGATTAAAATGTTACATGACGTACTTGATGCCTTCGCGCGTATGGATGTTGATGCGGCATTTAAAGTATATCAAGAAGACGTTAAAGTTGATCGTGAATACGAAAGTATTATCCGCGAGTTAATGACATACATGATGGAAGATCCACGTTCAATTCCACAAGTACTGAACGTATTGTGGTGTGCGCGTGCACTCGAGCGTGTTGGAGACCGTTGTCAGAACATCTCTGAATACATTATTTATTTTGTTAAAGGTAAAGATATTCGTCATATTAATCATGACGAAGTAAGAGACTTACTGGAAAAATAAGAAATTTATATTGTGAGTCTAACTCTTTAAAAGCCTTGTTTATCAATT